>JALTMC010000476.1:0-1546 GCA_027005175.1 Myxococcales bacterium | reverse complement strand
ATCTGACGGACTCTCTCAGCCTCTACAAGAAATACACTTCCAGCTCTCCGATTCTAGCCATGGCGGCGCAAGGCGATTGGGTTGCTGTCGCAAACGCTTCGAATATCAAGCTGCTCCACGCGAAAGATGGCTCGTTAGAGTATGGCTACCCACTGCGCCCCAAAGGCTGCTTACCTCGGGCGATGGATATCCAAGGCGATGTTATGGCTGTTGTTTGCTCCGATGGGGCGGCCAGTCGCTTGCTTCTGTTTTCCATACACAAGGATGGCAAGGAGTACTCCAGAAGCTTGGAGCAAAGACAGGGTCGTTATTATGGTCCTCGCGAAGGATTCAATGCGGGAAAAGACCCTGTTGCCGTTAAGATCTCGGGCCACCTTGTTGTGGTCCTCAATCGTGGCGAAAAGAATGTTTCGATGTATCGCCTCGACCAGATGGCTGCCCAGACAGGAGCCGTTTTTCCCAAAGATGGCAAACAACTTTGGGAGAGTCCTGTGGCATTGTTTTTGGTGGATCGGGAACTCTACATTGCTGACCAAAAGACTGCGACCATCCACCACTATCGCGTACACACAAAGTCGGGGGAGACTCCGGGGATGGAGGTCGCACCTTATGACACCAAGTATCTGGGAAAACCACCACTTCAGCTCGCTGCCAGCCGACGCTACCTGCTCGCGACCTACGGCTCGAAGGAAAAAAAGGATTGGGGCATCAAGTTGTGGGAGCAACCTCTCAAGACCTCTGGGCTCAAAAAGTCGAAGAGTATCGCTTTGGATTACGAGCCTCATGGTATTGTGCTGTTATCACACACGGCTTTCATTACCCACAGCGATCCGCCCGCGCTGACATGGATCGATCTGCGGACCAAGCAATCCAAAACCCTGAAGCTCTCCGCCCCTGCCCATCACATTGTGGTCACCGGCGAAACGGTGATGTTGGGAACACACCAGGGCACGGCATTGCAGGTCCTACAATTTGAGCAAGGACGACATGGTTTAACCCTGTGGCGCTCTGGTTCTGCTCCGCAGAGGGTGATGTTGGTGGAGGGAGAAGCCTGGGTCTTTGATCCCTTCTCCCAACGATTACAGCATATCTCAGGGTTGCAAGGGACACCTTATGTTCGGGCGTCGTATCCTTTAAAGGAGGCTGTTTCTCCTCTCTTGATGGCTGCACATAAGAAATTCCTTTTCTATGCGGGCAACAAGGGTGAATCCCTCTATATCCGGCGTTTGCCACCAGAACCTGTGAAAAAAGCTCGAAAGCTAGAGTTCCTTGCCGATCCCATCCAGGTGGTTCGTGTTGTTGGAGATACTCTCTTTCTTTTGCACGAAGGTAAAAATGGACAGCCTGCCAGTGTAAGCACCATCCATCTCAATGTGAATCACAGTGACCCACAACGGCTTGTACACCAAAAGAGGGAACTCCCTGTGGGAGACACGATATGGGAGCCCGTTGCGATCCTCCCCTGGTCCAAAACGGTGTGGGTTGTTGCAGAAAAACGCAACAACAATCTTTTCCTGATTCATGCCACAAGTAAAAAATTGAGTCT
>JALTMC010000475.1:31814-50812 GCA_027005175.1 Myxococcales bacterium | reverse complement strand
CACTCGGGGTCTCAAACTGAACATCATAAGAGCCTGGGCTAAGACCTGTAATGTTGAAAAAAGCATAGAAGGTAGAGGTACTTCGATATGTCGTCGTCTGAACCTGTTTTTTATTGAAGTACACGATCCCAAATCGGTCCAGGTAGGAGCCACTCAATGTCACCCTCACTGGGCTTGTGGAGCCTGCATTAACCGCAACAGGAGAGAGTGTCCGCAACACGGGCGCCGGAATAGCATTTGTTGTGGGGTTCACGTAAAAGCACTTCATGTTGGAGACAGAGGCTCCACGTTTAACCTGAACACCAAAATAGCTATTGTACGAAGAGGTGCCACTGGTTGGTGCGATAAATGTAGCTCGAACCTTGGTAGAGCTAATGTATTGCAACGGCACCTGCACCGTAAAAATGGACAAGGGCAGGTAGTTTGTTCGGCAGTACGATGAGGAGCTAGAGCGAGTACCACGGCTCGACAATACGATCGTCATATTCGGTGTAAACCCTTGCCCCGTAAGCTCGATCGTTCCTTTTTTTCCCTTATAGAGATAGGAGCTTGTCGCTACACTTGTAATCGAAGGTGGAGGCAGAGGCCGAACCGTAAATGGCAACTTGTTGCTGGGTTGAGGGGCTGTCTTTCCAGGGTTCTCCACCCAGATTTGGTAGTTCCCTGGCGCGGTGGTCTGCAGATCAATCGTCGCTTTAATCTGCGTTGAACTCAAAAAGGTTGTGGTTTTGGCGGGCTTGTTGTTAAAGATCACTCTGGACTTGGGATCGATAGAGTCTCCCGAGATCGTCACAACAGAGATAGACTGAGTCACACCCGAATTGGGAGAGACCGTCTTGAGATTGGCAGTCGGAAACTGACCCAAGACCTTAAAGTCGACTTCTTTTGACTTGTATCCTTGGTCGTCTTGAACACGTATTTTGCGGATACCACCGGGTACATTTGTCAGATCCAGCTTGGGGTCAGCCTTGAGTTCACCTGTACTCACAAACTTTGTGGGGATGGGTTTCTCATCCAGAAGTATCTTACTGCCCGAGGTAAAACGCTTGCCAAAGACGCTGAAGTCGATGATAGCACCCTCTTTTCCCTGCTCTGGATTAATGATGGTAATCTCTGGAGGTGGAGGCGGTATCGTGACTTCAAAGTTTACAATATTGGAGTCTTTTCCACCGGGATTCCGCACCAACACAGGATACGTACCAATAGAGATACCCGTGAGATCCAGCTCTGCTTGTATCTCTGTACCGCTGATCGTTTTTGTCTTGAGTTGTGTGCCCGTGAAAAAGACAACAGAACCCTGAACAAAATTACCGCCTGTAACCTTAATGGTGGGCTTTGATCCTGTCCCGGCTTTCGCTGGAGACAGCTTACTCACCACGGGAGCTGCGACCTCAAAGACCTCCAGTTCAAAAGGTTTTGACTGGCGTTTGTTTGGATTTTTAACCACCACCGGGTATTTGCCCGCCTTGACCAAAAGCAGGTCCAGATCAACAACAAGCTTCGTTGCTGTCTCACTGGTTGGAAGCAACTCCCGACTCTTGAATAAGATCACTGCCCCCTTGATGAACTGCTTCCCGATAATGTTAACGGTAGCCTTTGCACCCGAAGGAACACGAGCGGGGTCGAGCTTTTCAATGACAGGCTCTTTGTCAAAGCCAGAGAGAGCAGTGATGGTCACGGAAGCGGTGTCTGTTTTTTGGCCGTCACTCACCACCAAAGTAGCCTTATATGCACCCGCAACATCCGCAGCAAACGTAGGTTTTGGAGATGTTTTATCTGAGAGTTTTGCCTTGCTCCCTGTAGGGGCGTCCAATGTCCAATCAAAACTCAGCTTGTCTTTCTCAGGGTCCGAGCTTCCAGAGCCATCGAGTTGAACGTTACTTCCCACTGCAACAGTTTGGGGTTCATTGACCTTTGCGGTAGGAGCAGAGTTTGCTCCACGAGTGACCTTGATGGTCACCGAATCCGTGGCCTTACTTTTCCCATCACTCACTTCAAGCTGGATTTCGTACGTGCCGTCAACATCAGGGGTGAAAGAGATCTGCCTCTTATCCACAGCGTCCAAAGTAACGGAGCTACCTGTAGGTTTTGTGATCAGGCTCCATTGAAAGGAGATGATATCTCCATCCTTGTCAAAGGAGTTATTTCCATCCAAAAAGACTTTTTGTCCCAGACGTATGGTTTGGTCATTTCCAGCATCAGCTTCAGGCGGTTCATTCCCCTTCACAACGCATTTTCCGGCTTGACACAGGCACTTCCCACCACCGCATTTCGCAGCTTCAGCCTTTGAACAATCGAGATTGTTCGTACACTTCTCACCTGCATCACCTGTATCTTCGGGGGGAGAGCAACGCACCAGAGAGACGCTGCAAAAAAGAAGAAGAAAACAGACAGATAACAAACGAGAATAACGTCCCCACCCAAAGGTTCGGTTCAACATCTTTCTCGACTCCTTCACAAAAGCTCAAAAAAATACTTGTATGACTGTGGAAAGTTACGCCTGGTGACGTAGAAAGGAAACATCAAATTGACCAAAAACAAAAGTAACATAGGTCACCTCAGATTGGAAGAGCTTGGGATTAAGTTATTTAAAGATAGAGTTCGGGGAAGCAATGGGCGGTTGACAGGTAGCTCTAGGAAGGTATGATACGAAGGTTGGACGCGCATAGACGACGAGGAGCCAATGGTGCGGAATCATCCAAAACATGTTGTCGGACGTTCGCTGCCACGCGTTGACATCATTGAAAAAGTGACCGGAGCCGCCCACTATAGCCGTGATAGTGTGCCCCCCAACGCGATGTCTTTGGCTCTGGTAGGCAGCCCACATCCGCATCTGAGAATACATCGCATTGATGTCACAGAAGCCCTGCAAGTGCCAGGCATTGTCCGTGTTATTACAGCGCATGACCTACCGGGTCCCTCTGTACTGCGCCATACATCACAACCTTATCTAGCTGGCTTGGAAACGCGATACCAGGGAGAAGCCATCGCGCTGATCGTCGCTCGCGATGAAGATGCGGCACAACGTGCAACCCAACGTATCAACATCGAAAGCGAGCAGCTCCCGGCGGTCATAACACTAACAGAAGCCCTGGCTTTCGACGCCCCACAGGTATCGAAGGAGCAAGAGCCTCCGAATATCTGGAAAAGCTGGCAGCACACAAAGGGCGATCCCACAAGCGCGTTTGCAGAAAGTGACCAAGTTGTTGAGCAGCTATTCACCAGCGAAGGCCAAACCCTTGATTTGCTGGAGAGCCCGATCATCTCGACACAGATCGATGCTCAAGACGGGCTTCAGATCCGAGGCAGCACCAACCACCCCTACTTGATTCAAGACACCATCGCACACCTGCTGGATTTACCACACAACCGCATACAGGTCATTCAACACGCTCTGCGGGGGAACAATCAGGGGTATGCCCTCCGTTCAAGCCTGATGGCATCCTATGCAGCTCTCGCCACCTGGATCACAGGATACCCGGTAACCTTGTCGCTTCCACGCAGTAGTGCGTTGCGATGGTTTGGACATCGCCCACAAGCCCGCATCAACATAAAATACGGTGCCAACCGGGATGGGCAGATACAAGCTTGCGCGATCACAGCTCACTTCCAAGTGGGGGCCTATCCCCATGACCTCTCTCCCCTTCTCCACCGAGTGCTCGCGCATGCGTGTGGACCGTACACAATCCCCAACCTTCAGATCGAGGTTGTTGCTGTCTCCACACATACCCCACCCTCTGCGTTGCTTCCAGGCTACGGACAGATGGCCACCTGCTTTGCTCGCGAAAGTATGCTCGATCAGCTCGCTCAACGATTGCGAATCGATCCTGTGAGAATGCGTCAGATCAATGTGATTCAACCGGGCGGTTCAAGCGTTTGGGGCCAACCACTGGAAGATATTAGTGGCCTCGTGGAGGCCCTCACCGCAGTCACACAAGCGGCCCAATGGTCTCCTCCCTCCCAAAGCCCAGAGGAAGCCCCCTCCCAAACAGACCTTGAAGCCGTTCTTCGAGAAGAGCCATCAGCACCAGCGGCACCTGTTCCAGACACAGTAAGCTCCCCCTCGCTGAACAGTGTTCCCTCCATCGATGAACACGGAGAAGTATCATCCTCCCCACCGGAGACACTAGACCTGGGTCACAGACAGTCTTCACCGTCCCACGACAGCCTTCCAGGGTCAACCTTTACCTGGACGGGAGCTGCCCGACGCCAACGAGGCTGGGGCGTTGCTCTGGCCCATATGGGACTGACCACAGGAGGAGAGTCCACAGCCCCCCAAGCCATGGCCTCGATTCAGATCCAGCGGGATGGTACGGTGCTGCTCAATGTCCCTCAAATCAATGCCAGCAGCGACAACCAGACTCGCTTGACACAGATGACTGCCGAGACTTTGGCAGTCCCCTTTGAATCCATCCGAATCCTTGCTATCGATACCACTCGATTGCCTGCCCCTACCCCCTGGTCGCTTCCAACCTCCATGTTTCTGACAGGTCAGGCTTTATTAAAGGCAGCTCATCCCCTTCGAGAGCAGCTTCTCGACCAAGCATCCTTGCACTGGAACTGCAGCGTTTCCGAGATATCCACAGGCGTGGGTCGGATCTTTGGTCCCAACGACCAAAGTATGGCCTTCTCTGAGGCAGTCAGACTGTGTTGGGAGAAGGGCCTTCCCATGGCGCGCTTTGGCTTTCACTCGTGCCCCACAACTGTTGCCCTCAAAACGGAAGAGCCTCCAACATCCGAGGCTTTACATTACCCGGCTTTTGCCTATGGGGCCTACTTTGCAGAGGTAGAGATAGACCTAGACAGTCAAGAGGTCGAGCTGCTCACATTGTATGTAGCCTGTGATATTGGTAAGGTATTGAATCCGACATTGGCCAGACATCAACTGATTCGTGGTGCCTATCGTGGCCTGGCCTATACTTTGTTTCAAGCCCCCAACTGGCGAGGAGAACCTGAGCAGATGTCTTTGTCACATCCGCTTCGCGTTCTAGGCCAAGTACCCGAAATCCACCCCATCTTGATAGAGCAGCCCCACTCCGATGGTCCCCTAGGACACAAAGGGCTAGACTATCTGCCTGCTTTGGGCATCGCACCCGCAGTAACCAATGCTATCGCCCAGGCCCTCGGTCAGCGTGTTCATCACCTACCTTTTATGCCAGAGTCTTCACTCTCCCAGCACGCCCTAACCACAAATAGCTTTACAGTTCCGGACTCTGCTACAAATGTGGGAGCGAATACTTGAAACATCTATTGGAGCTCCAAGTCACGATCAACAACGAACCTCTCTCCATTCGTGTCCCACACAGTGAGACCCTCCTGGATCTACTTCGCAAACGACTGCGTCTGACAGGGGCCAAAGATGGCTGTGATACGGGAGGATGTGGTGCTTGCACGATCCTACTCAATGGCAAACCGGTCTACGCTTGCTCTCTGTTGGCCGCCCAAGTCCACAAGCAAAGTATCACCACAATTGAAGGTATCCAAGACGACCAAGAGGGACTTCACCCTGTTCAACGCGCTTTCATCAAATGTGATGCTGTACAGTGTGGTTATTGTACCCCTGGAATGATCCTTTCCACTGTCGCTCTGCTTCAGGAAGAGGAAGATCCAGACAACCTTCGCATCCAACAAGTCTTGAAAAGCCACGTTTGCTCCTGTGGTGTTTATACCCAGTGGAAAAAAGCCATCTCCTATGCGGTGAAAGATACGGAGCAGCATAATGCCTCCTAATATAGAGCATTACTGCGCTCCCAACTCCCTCAAACAGCTCTGGGCTTTGATGCAAGAGTTGAAATCTCCCCCCGTATTTTTGGCAGGAGGAACAGAGCTACTCCGCCATCACAACCACAAACACTCACTCCCTGAAGTGTGGGTCGATTTGCAACAGCTCCCTGAACTCTCCGGCATCGACGAAATCGAAGATCATGTCGTTGTGGGTGCCAATACAACTTGCGCCCAACTCGCCGACTCTTCCTTACTACAGTTTTATGCCACCGCTCTCGCAAATGCTGCTCAACAATTTGGCACCTGCCAGGTACGCAATCGATGCACCATCGGGGGTTTAATTGCTCGCGGTGGGATGGAGGCAGATGTTGTCCCAACACTCTATGCCCTGAATGCCAAAATTGTTTGCAGCAACGGACAAGAAGAACGCCTTCTCGACTGTGATGAGTTTTTCCTGGAACCCAAGAGTACCGCTTGTCAGGAAAAGGAAATCATCTTGGGCCTTCATATCCCAAAAACACAACGCCACAGCATCTTTCTCAAGCGAAGCTCCACAGGCTCAAGGAGCCCCGCCAAAGTATCCGTCGCCATCGCGATGTCTTTTGAAGAGAATCACTTTAAACAAGTCCGTATTGCCATCGGTGCTGCAGGCCCAATGGTACAACGAGCCACCACAGCAGAGGGCCTACTGGAAGGCCAACCCATCGACTATCTACCTCTTCTGGAACGTGTGGCCTACGAGGTTCGTCGCTCCGCTCGCCCCACATCAGACCCTATCTCCAACGCAAGGTATCGCAAATGGAGTGTCGGCATTCTCACCCTGCAAGCTCTGCACCAACTCATTGAAGTCTACAACCAGCTCAAAATGTTACCTGAAACACCTCCTTTGGTAACCTCTTCGACCTCACTACCAGCAGACTCCTAAATGCCCCTCAACACAACAACACGGCAACACTCCTACACAACAGAGCCCTTGCAACATTTTGAAGTTCAGCCACAAACAGACGCTGGCTCCTGTGTGCCCCGTATCATCGGGGCCATTGTGCTTGCAACATTTTGAAGTTCAGCCACAGAGAGATGCCCCATCTTTGTCATTTCTTCAATGTGCTCAATGTCTTCTCTTTCCATATCTTGAAGTTCAGCCACAAACAGACGCTGAAGGGAATATCAGGCTCACAGGGATCGATGCAGCTTGCCATATCTTAAAGTTCAGCCACAAACAGACGAGTCAATGAGTTGACTTTGCAACAAACAACGTTGGCACCTTGCAACATTTTTGAATTTCAGCCACAAAGAGAGAGTACCCATTCTGCTTGGCCCTCACAAGGAGTCGTGAAAATGAAGTCTCTCTCCCGGTTCATCCCCGCTGTTCTTTTGTTTGCGATCATGCTGATGTCAACCCAACCCACCACAGCCGCCCCTCTCGGCAGGAAGCTCGACGCCAAAGCTGTAAAGAAGAATGAGCTGCTAGACCGTCAGTTTCTCAGCCTCTACAAAAGAGCCATTCAGAACTTACTCCGACGCGATGTAAACACAGCCTATACCCTGATCCAGGCTGCTCAAAAGATCCGACCTACCTCTCCTCGTTTGTACGCCCTCTATGGAGCGATGTACAAAACAAACAAACAATACAAAGAAGCGATCAAGTTTTTTAAAGTGGCTGCTGAAAAGTTCAAAACAAAATCCGAACTCTATGAGAAGCTCAGTGCCCTCTACAATGTAGCGTTCTGCTATGAACTTGCTGGCTCACGCCCGTCAGCGATTGCAGCTTGGCAGAGTTATGTCAGCTTTGCTGCCAGTTACCCAAAAGTTGCCAAACACGTGGATTTCGCTCGTTTGCGAATGAAAAATCTGGCCAAAGTCCAGGGGCCAAAGAAGAAATAAGAAAGCTCACATCAAGACGGGAAAACAAGCCTCAGAGGAGGTCCTGGTTCTCGCAATGGAGCACAACGAGCAAGTGAGTTTGTGTTTAGAAGCGGCCCGAGAGAACAGGAATGGAGACAGTAGTGTTGTTACTGACGCTAGAGAGTCGTGGGAGAGGGAGCCCCCAGGCCCAGGAGCCATGGTTGTATTGGAGTAACGAGCCGATCTGCTGGACATTCCCAAGAGGATATCGAAAGAGAGTGTAGAACAAAACAGAGCCGACACCAACCAGAAGACCGTCGAGAAGAAATCGGATAAGACGTGATGTGCTCCTCCCCTCCGACTGATCAATAGCATTAAGTAGCAAACCAACTCCCATGGCAACACCTTCTCCAAGATAAGCTCCGAGAAGAGCCCACCAGAAGCTGCTGCGATAATTGTTGCTTAATCGCCCCAAAGCGTACACGGTCCCACCGATGATCCAAGGGATAACTGCCGACGTGACGAGAGTTCCAACGATACCCGCTGTTTGAAAGTCCGTAGCAGAACGCTCGGAAAGAACAGGCCCAACAATGCTCAAATCCACCAACGTTTGCAAGAGATAGCTACTCACCCCCGCTACAATCATCCCAGAAAATCCTTGAAGAACGACCAACGGCCACTCCACAGAAGGAGCGGTTGCTTTGGAGAGGGGGACTGGCAAAGATGGGTCGAGGGTATTTGAGTTGACGGGTTGGCGGACTCCCCCTTGCAACCAACCCATCGACGAAGCGGGCATCATCGAAGGATCGGCCTCTCTTTGAGACAACGATGCAACAAAGATTCCCCTGTACCGCTGGAGAGCGACACGCCAACAGAGAGAATCGTTTGGACGAACCTGAGGGCTCTCTCCTGTTCGAGACTCGACCGACCCTATTTCGGCCCCGTGCAGAGCCTGCTTAAAGGTTCTCTGGTGAGCCTGTTTTGCCGCAAGAGAGTTGGGCAGAGAAGCCATCGCCAGACCTCCCCCCCCGATACAAAGCCAGGCCCAAACAGCCAATATCCCCAATTTCAATGTAAAGCACTCCTTTAAACAGATCAGATGCTTTGCATCCAACAGTTGGTCATGTTGAAACGAAGACCGATGATCTCGAATTTCTCCCAACCTCTATACCCTGAATCATTAAAAATTGCACATAGGATGTGACACGGCACATCATTCATGTTTTGATGATTTCCTCCAGGGCTACTCATACCCATCTTTAACGAGCAAAAGAATTGGACAGAGCGTACAATGTCATCATCTTCTTCATCAAATTTCGCAGTGAAACCTTTGGCCAGCTTGGGGTCTTCCCAACTTCATCATAAAGCTGAAATTCGGTTTGTACTCTTTTCACCGGATCGAAAATATGTGGTGACCCTTTCCGATGTGATCTCCACCTGGGATATTGAAACAGGTGAACAGATACGTTGTTTTTCTTGTCCGGAAGGAGAGATCAAAAACTTCTTCTTTGGGATCTGCAACAGCATGATTTGCTGCTCCCCAACCAGAGCGGACATTGTGCTTCGATCCATACCATGGCCTTTTCACCCGATGGCCAGTTCCTCGTCTCGACAGCCTCTTTCGATTCACCTCCTCGAGTGTGGAAGATGAATGACCTTCACGAACATTCCCGCCTATCGATGGAGATCTTGGAAGTGGCTTCCCCCACTTTGAGCTTTGGGGAGACAGGTGTTGTCCATGAACAAGATGAACCATCTGGAAAGACGGTGGAGATAAGAGCTGTTGAGTTTTTCCCCAATGGCCAGCAAGTGGCACTCCTTTTGGATACGTTTGTACAACTATGGAAGTGGGATCATTGGCATGAACCTCTAGAGACTATTGCGTTTCAACCTTGGAACTCTCTCATGCCACTTTATTCGGGACAACCTTTTCTTAGTGAAATGAAGATCTTTCCCGATGGAGAGAAGATTGTGCTTTTGGACTGCCATGGCTTTCTCCATGTCTGGGACGGAAAAACACAAAGTCTTTCGAGAGCACGTGAAAGCATGATAAACCGTCCGACAGACTTGAGGAGAGCATCTTTGTTGCCTGCCAATCTCTCTCCTTTTTCGAGCAGGATCGCTTGCTCACAGCAGCATCAACGGATTGCGACCTCATCGCTTTTTGATGATATCCGTATTTGGAGTAGCAAGGATCTCGAACTGCTTGCTACTTTCGAAGGGTTCTGTGCAGGCAAGAATGTGGTCTGCAGCGCAGATGGATCTCAGTTCATCGGGGCTGTTGACCAGACTTTATGTATATGGGGGCTTCCCGATATGCAGTTGCATACACGTTTGCCCCTCCAGACCAAACTAACTTCTCTAGCCTGTTCAGCCAATGGAGCGTTTTGGGCTGGAGTTGGAGAGGATGACTCTCTTCAACTCTGGTTACTACCAGAACTCGAACATTTTCAATTTCCACTGCCTGAACATTGTCGTGGTGAATTACAATGGTCCCCCAACAACCGTCACCTCGCGATTGCTGAAGAGACGCGAATCTGGATCTGGGATATTCTCGACCTGTTGAACCACAGACGGTGTTAACCCGTGGAATCAAAGAGGTTGCCTCCTGGATACAGGAGTTTTTACCCGACATTCCGCACATCGTTTTTGAAAAACTGGAATATAGATCAAAAATGCGTTCAATATCATGGTTGTAATTCGACAAAGCACACTTGTCTGAACAAACAATTACCTGAGAATTACTCTGCTCGGGATATCAGATTAAGTCACATATCTTTTCCCAGGAGAGCAAAAGTCCAATGATTTCGTCAATAATCCCAAAAGTCATATGTTCAGTGCGGAATGTCGGTTTTACGATACTCGTCCTGTGGCTGTCTATGGAGTCACATTTCATCATAGACACGAACGACACTTTACGTGTGTTTGCTGTCTTCTTTCCATGTAATCTCACAGTCTTGACAATAAGGCCCAACCTCTGCTAGACATCGATTGAGATATAAAGTGAGATGAATCAAGCATTTGCCTAAGATAAAAGAAGGAAAGTAGCCATGGCTTTACTTACCATTCGAGACACCCAGGAAACCATCAGCGACCCACAAAAGATGTCTGAGTTTTTAGAAACATTCGGGATTTGGTTTCGACGATTTGAAGGCTCTGACAACCTAACCGAGGATGCCACAGAAGACGAGGTTCTCGCTGCCTACAAAGAGCCCATTGATGAGCTAATGACAAGCGGAAACTATGTGACAGCGGATGTCATCAACATCACTCCAGACATCAAAAACCTGGATGAGCTGCTCAAGAAATTTAGCAAAGAGCACTGGCACAGTGAGAATGAGGTTCGGTTCATTGTTGGTGGTCGTGGATTGTTTCATATTAACCCACCTGACGGCCCCATCTTCAGTATTGAGATGGTGAAGGGTGACATGATCAATGTACCCAAAGGTACACACCACTGGTTCGATCTCTGTGAAGAGCGAACCGTTCGTGCCATCCGATTGTTTGAAGATCCTGCTGGCTGGACACCACACTACACCGACAGCAACGCAGAAGCCATTCATCTCCCACTTTGCTTTGGTCCTTCCTTTATCCCCCCCGAAAAATAAGCTCCACCCGGAGTTGCAAGTTTTTTTCTGATGATACGAGAGAGTGACTCGATCTAGCTTGAGGGTGGAGTCCAAGCCTCTAGACGTGCTTTGATCAACTCATACAATCTCTCTCCATTGTTGAGAGCATTGGCAGCATCAAGTCCGAATCGTCGTCGAATCAGTTGTATTCCCATTTTACTATCAGTGGTGGGTCCCGAAACCACATCGACCTCCACACCTTTCTCACGGAGCAGAGAAAGCCCACCATGCACCCCAACAAAATCGGGGGCACACAGGATGATAGCAACACAGTGACGGCGGATATCTTCATGGTCAAACAATGAATCTACATTGTATCCACCGATCAAGCCGTCTCCCATTTCGATGGCGATAAGATCCGGACCTTTTGCAGACAAGTGGTCCACGATAGTCCGGGCGATCGGACCGACATCTTTGATCCCGACAGTGGATGGATGCCCACAATCCAAGAAACTCGCGGTGGCAAAAGCACCGTGATCTTCCATGTCTAGTGTATCTCGCATAGCCGCGACACCCGATAACTTCGCCCCAGCGATTTTATACCCATGTCGGCTAAATTGTTTAATCACCTCAGAGGTGACCTGCGTTTTACCAACCTGCATAGAGGTTCCCGCCACCAAGACAATGGGTACATGATGGTGCAATCGCTCTACAGGTTTAAGGCTTTGCTCAGAGATATTGAGAATATGGCCCTCTCGAACAACAACACCCTTAATCTCAACCTGAATGGCTCGGCCAACCCTATGAGACCGACCAATACAACGACCAATCAATCCACCAAGGCTGAGAAGATGAAGTTTATCTCCACGCTTAATTTTCGTGGGGACTTCCCCCACAAATCCTTTTAAGGCACGCCGACGGCCAAGGACCCCAACAATAATATCATGAACTTTCACACGAGCGAGACGCCCACTGGTCAGTTCTAACTTGTTATAGGTTGCATTGTCTGTGAGAGTTTGAACAACAACAACGTCACCCACACGAGGTGCAACGGGTTCCACTACCTGCAACTCTAAGTCCAGATCCATGTTGACGGTTGATGAAGCTCTCTTATCAACACGAACGACCTGTAGCGAATCGAGATCGATTTCGCGACCTGTCAGCTTGGCATTTGTCATAAAAAAGCGACCTAATGGATAGAGGCTAAAGGAGAGAACGGACTTGTTCTAACGAGGGATCTTCCGGAGCAAAAAGAGGCTCAACACGAGTCAGAGTTTCTGTAATCTCTTCCACGCGACCAGCCTGACTGAGAGCCAAGGCTAGATTGAGTAGATACTCAGGAGTATCAGGAGAGAGCGCCTGTGCCTGCTGAAAATAGACAATCGCCTGTTCCTGATCGTCAGACTCATCGGATTGCTGAAGAATTAGAGCCAAACCTGTGAGAGATTCAGGAGTTTCAGCTTGCTCCAAAGAGCGATGGTAGGCATCTTCAGCCTTCTCCCAAAGCTCTGTTCCTCGATACAACTCACCCAGGTTAAAAGCTGTGCGCCAGTCATTGGGCTGAAGTTCCTCTGCCTTTAAGAAGGCGACCTCTGCTGTCTGAGGATCTTCCAAAAGAATCGCAAGCTGACCCAATTCAAGGAAATCGACAAAGGCACCCCGCATCTCCGTTTGTTTGAGAGCGACCTCAAAAGCAGCATCAAAACGCTCTTGGATTCGATACAATCGCAATAATTCATCACGAAAGGCGTGAACCAGTGGATTGACACGAAGCCCCGCTTTGTACAACTCGATCACTTCATCAATTTGTCCCACAGCAGAAAAGATTTCCCCGAGAAACAAATAAGAAGGAACGTGAAAAGGATTCCGTTCAAGGGTGTTGTAGCACGCCTGAGCAGCATCCTCGGGCCGCCCCAAACGAGTGTACAAAGCTGCCAACTGAAAATGGGCCAGAAAATGATCCGGTACAAGTTCCACAGTTTTTTTTAAGTACGTCTCGGCTTTTTCGGCGGTGGCCTCGTCGAATTCAACGGAAACCACAGACAAACGACCGAGATTATAAAGCACATTAACCTGCTCGGGATCGATCTCTAACGCAGAAGCATAGTCCGCTCGTGCTTCATCGAGATTACCTTTGTACTCGTGCAAAAGGCCACGCAGCCCGAGGGCAACGGGATCACCGTCATCGGCTTCCACCATCTCTGTAATCATGGTTTCGGCTTCTTTGACACGACGTTGGCCGAGCACCACACGCACCAACTCGGTGTATGCGTCGTCGTCATCGGGTTGTTCTTTCAGGTAAGCTCGAAGCAGACCTTCAGCTTCTTCGAGCTTACCTTCCAACAATGGCTCTTGAATTTCCTCAGGAATTGGCATACCGCAAAATATCCTCTCTCTAGAACATGCCCATCAGCATACCAGCACCACCCATACCCATCATTGGCATAGAAGAGCCCATCATGGAAGTAAACAGACCACCCATTCCTCCCATACCGCCCATCAAGCCACCGAGACCGGCGAGACCACCGGCGAGACCACCGGCCAAGCCACCCATACCGCCCATCATTCCGATCATGCTCATCATACCCATGCCGCTACCGCCCAACAAAGAGCCAGCAGCATTCATCATAGCACCGGCGGGTCCGCCCATCATAAAACCAATACCAGCGGCCACTCCAACTCGAATGGCTGTCTTGAGAAGGCTCCCGATACCACGAACAAGACCACGGAAGAAGTTACCAATACCGCGTTTGATGGTTCCACCAATCCCAAGGTCAAACTGATTACCAAAACCAGTCGTTGCACCTTGAGCAAAGGGAGGCATTCCCATACCATAACCTGTGTTCATCCCTATACCCATCATTGGAGGCATACTCCAGGGGTTTTGAAGACTACCTAACATCGGGTTCATACCCATCATCGGGTTCATACCCATCATCGGGTTCATACCCATCATCGGGTTCATACCACTGGCTGCTGGGTTGGCTGTAGCCATTCCAGGAGTCGCAGAGTTCACGGTGTTTTGACCAGCAGCAGGATTGCTCTGCCTCACGGGGCGTTGGGGCTGAGAAGCGGCCTGACGACGAAATTTATCAACCAGGTAGTCAAACTGATTTTGCTCTTTCCAGTCCACTTTGCTGTTGATGAATTCTGCTCCACCAGAGACCTGTACCGTTTGAAAGAATTCAGCGGGGTTGCTGCTGCTTTTGAGGATCTTGATCATGGCCTCTTCATCCCCCTCACTCACATGGCCATCCCCCAGAATCTGAACCAAGCGGCCTCTCTCAAGAGGGGTCAAAGCATCCAACATACGAGGACTGTTTGCCAAGTCTCGCGCCATGTTGTCAGAGGTGCTGTCGATAGTCGCATGACTCTGGCGAAGCACACGATCAAACTTGTTGAGAGCTTCCTTACGAAGGGGATGCTCTTTTGACATCCCACTCGTTGAGAAGCGATCCATCAAGAAGTCGAAATCGTTGGCCTCAGAACCATGCATCTCATTGCGAATACTTTGGACACCACCGCCCATCTGTAAGATGCCCTTGAACTCACGAGCCGTTTTCGCAGAGCTAATAATATTCAGAATACCCTGTTCATCTGCATTTCCAGTGACACCCGATTTCAGAATCTCAATCAGACGACCTTTTTCCGACACACTCAGGCCAGCGAGCAGCTTGGGATCACCTGCGAGTTTTTGAGCCATGTTGTCGGAAGACATATCGCCTGTCATAAAGCTCTGCTCCACCACAGCTTCAAAAGCTGCGCTCGCCTGTTGGCGAACGGAGGGGCTGCTGGGAGCTTTGATACCGCTGTTGGTACGAGCCGATGCCAAAGGAGCCGACTGGGAGCGGCTGCCTGTCGCAATGCGAGGATTCACCACAGAACCACGGGTCTTGACTTGAGCTGAGCTGGGTACCGCCAAACGAGAGGGATGGATCCCTAGCTGTGCAGCAAGATTGGTGGAAGAGATGCGTTGACCTGTGGGCACCTGCTGGGAATTCAGATTCATTTGCTGACGCAAAGCAGAACCCTGATCGACGGGTGCTTGGCTGCGAGACGCAACCGACGGCTGGGAAGCAAATGACTTCCAGGCTGTGTCCACTTGCGCTTCCGCCAACAACGGAGTCTTGGTTTGTTGCGTGTTAAGATCGGTCACAACTTCTTTGTGTTGGGCAACACAGGTCGAGTCGACTTGTGTGGGTAGATGTAACTGTGGACCATCATTTCTGATCTTTGTCATAACACACTCCTTGGGAGAAAAAACGGGTTCAAAAAAAAGAACATAATATATTGAAAACCAAGGATGTATACAGCATCGAAGCAGCATCCAAACCTGGGTTAACGAGTGAGTTCACTGAAGAAAATCAGGTCAGAGCATACTCGATCCGATGTACATCTGTCAACATCTTCTGTTTCATAGAGATTTTCCACAATCCCACAGAAGATCGTGCCCCCCTCATGGCCCTGCTCCAAAAAGCAGCCATGGCTGACATTCAAAGCGAATCATGCTACCTTCAGACCGCCCTTTACACGAACAGAGGAGAAGAGGATGGGCATTTCGCGTGTTGCGGTGCTAGGAGCGGGACTCTCAGGCTTGATGCTCACATGGAAGCTCCAGGAGGCCGGGATTGAGACCATTGTTTTGGAAGCCCAATCGGAAGTGGGAGGGGTTGGAAAAACCATGGTGTGGAATGGCTTCCGCTTGGAAGCAGGACCACACCACTTTCACACCCGCGAACAACCTCTCGCTCAAGAACTCAAGCAGCTCATGGGAGGAGAGTCTCTTATTCAGACCCGGCAGAATCGAATATGGTTCCAAAACCGATGGATCGCCTACCCCCTCTCGACTCGGTCCTTGCTAGAGATACCACCCACGACACTCATCCAAGCGGTGGGGGAACTCGCACTGCTCTGGAGCCAGCACCGGTTGGGGTTCAACTTACCCACCCCGCCAACACAGCCCGGATTACTGCCCAAGTATGGCAAAGTCTTGGACCAACTCTTGATGAATGAATACCGCCAAAAGATCCAACAAGTCCCAGCCTCTTCCTTGAGACCCACATGGTACACCTCGATATCACCGGCCTCTAGCCCTCTTCAGGCCGCACAACAACTGCTGCAAGGGTTGTTTCGACCACCCAAAGCAAGGACACTGACCTTCCACGATCCAAGCCAGGGATTTGGCTCGATCGCAAAGAAGCTGGAACAACGCATTCTCGCTGCTGGTGGACAGATTCAAACCAACATTCAACTCCGCAAGATACATGCCCCCGACGATGAGATCCAAGCCATCGAATACCACTACGACAACCAGGAGCACTGGCTCCCCATCGACTACCTCTTCTCCACCATTCCCTTAACCACCCTCTTCTTTCGCTGGAATCCCATCCCCCCTCACTCCTTGCTTGAACACAGCTATCGCTTGCGCCATTGTTCTTTGGTGTACCTCAATATCCTGTTGCCTCAGGCCACAGAAACAGACAACATGTGGTGGGGATACTTTCCAGAGACCCATTACTCCTTCTACCGCGCAAGCCCCGCCCAGCTCCATTCTCCCTCCCACTCGTTGCCCCAACAACAAAGCTGCCTCACAGTAGAGTGGATGCTCCCTACCGATCATCCCCTCCATGACGCCTCAGCACAGCAACTGCTGGAAGAAGCCCTTCCAGGACTGGAAGAAGCCAAGCTCCTGCGCAAAGAAGACGTCAAAGATCTCTGGGTACACAAAGAGAGTCGTGCCCTCCCTTTGGAGCACCCAACACAACAAAGTCAGCTCCGAGAGATATCCAGCTACCTCACCAAAATTCGACGTTTTCGTGCTGTTGGTCAACAAGGAAAGTTTCACCTCAGCCCACTGGCTGAAAATCTACGAAACTCACTACAAGCAGCACGCTCGATCATCAAGGAATCAAATTAAAAAGGAGAGAGGGATGCAGAAGATGGTTCGTTCTCCTGCGATGGCAGGCTTGTTCTATCCGGATGATCCCAAACAACTCGCAGAATGGGTCGATTCGTTTACCCCACCAACGACGAGTCAACCAGCCTTGGGAATCATCGCCCCACATGCAGGCTTACGGTATTCAGGAGGGGTCGCAGGGGCAACCATCGCGCAAGTGACAATCCCGGCCACAACGCTCATCTTGTGCCCCAAACACACCCGGTTTGGTGCAAAAACAGCCATCATGACTCACGGTTCTTGGAGTATGCCAGGTGGGACGATCGCCATTGATGAAGACCTCGCCAAACACTTGCAACAGTGCTTACCCAACCTCACAGAGGATGACCAGGCTCATGCCGAAGAACACGCCATCGAAGTCTTACTTCCCTTTCTTCAAAAGCACCGGCCCGACGGAAGATTTGTGCCCATCGCCATGGACTATCGCTCCTTGAAGGAGTGCCAAGCTTTGGGCCACGCCTTAGGCCAAGCTCTCAACCAGTGGCCTGAATCCGTCCTACTGCTCTCTTCCACCGATATGAATCACTTCGAAGACCAAGACACAACACGGAGAAAAGACCAGCTCGCTCTCGACCAGATCCTCGCGCTCAACCCGGAAGGTCTCTACAACACCTGCCAACAACACAACATCTCCATGTGCGGCGTCGTCCCTACAACCATCACCCTCTACGCCCTTCAACATCTCGGGCTCCACCAAGCAACCCTCATCCAACACACCACCAGCGCAGCCGTCAGTGGTGAAACACAAAGAGTTGTCGGATATGCAGGACTTGTCTTAAAATAACCGAACCCTTCATGATAATGCTGGACTTCTCGTAACATAGCCGAATCCTTCGTGATGCAAGAGAAGAGAGTACCGGGTCAACGCTCCTCGACAGAAGTCGGAGGCTTGTCCCCCAAGAACTTCGATGCATCACCCGGATCAAATTCCGTATTTTTTTCGTTTGCGCCAGCTAAGCATACTTAAGCGCATTGTTCGACAGGTCGCCCGGGTCAAATTCCGTATTTTTTTCGTTTGCGCCAGAGTGTGGTCCGGCTCATCCCGAGCATCTCAGAGGCACGCCCAAGATGACCGTTTGAATATTGAAGAGCAGTTTGGATGCGTGAACGTTCGTCGTTGTGAGGGATATGGGGTGCAGAGGCCCCCTTCCATAAGGGGGAATGAAAATAACGTTGTGGTTCCGTGAAAGAGGAGCCACTTGAGAGAGGAGAAGACCATGAACTCCAGGCGGGTTGGAACATCTCAGAGTTCGGGGGAAGCCCTTCCCCGTCAAGCTCCAAACCCCAGGAAGATGGCACAGAAGGAGAAGAAGGAAAGCCCGCCACAGGATTTCGTGTCGGTTGGTTTTGAATTTCGGGAGGAAGATCCATCAGATGAAGTGTCTTCCCACGGCCCACTGCAAAAGCATAATCAACGACATTTTGTAATTCACG
The DNA here is from genome assembly GCA_027005175.1 of Myxococcales bacterium. Classification (GTDB taxonomy): domain Bacteria; phylum Myxococcota_C; class UBA6777; order UBA6777; family UBA6777; genus M3003. The sequence continues at coordinate 32,284 of JALTMC010000475.1, read as the reverse complement.
CACATTTCCAGGCCATGAATAAGTAAGCAAGACCCTCATCACTTCGGGAGAGACAGCCTTGATCCTCTGCTCACCAACCTTGGCCCGCTTCTCGATAAAGTGCCACAGAAGCACTTCAATATCTTCTCTCCTCTCACGCAATGACGGCAAATAAATAGGAACAACTCGCAGCCGGTAAAGAAGATCCTCTCGAAATAAACCTTCTTGTGTCATCGCTCGCAAAGCCCTATGTGTCGCAGAGATGATCCGAACATCAACAGAGATGGAGTTCGTCCCCCCCACAGGAGTAAAGCTTTGTTCTTGAAGAACCCGCAACAACTTGGCCTGCAACTCCAGAGGAAGTTCTGCCACTTCATCAAGAAAGAGGGTTCCACCGTTGGCACGAGAGAAAAGACCCGGTCGATCGCGTGTCGCACCTGTGAACGCACCACGCACATGACCAAAAAGCTCGCTTTCAAGGAGTGTTGCGG
>JALTMC010000475.1:26758-31804 GCA_027005175.1 Myxococcales bacterium | reverse complement strand
ATTAACGGCCACAAAAGGACCCGCTGCTCGCTCGCTCTCCTCGTGCATCGCCCGCGCGATCAGCTCCTTCCCCGTACCACTTTCACCTCGAATCAGTACTGTCACATCTGTAGCTGCAACATTGTGAACGATGTCAAAAGCTTGCAACAGCCGAGGAGACCGGCTAACCATACCATGAAATGTGACAACATTCGCCGGTGCCAATGTCAACGCATCTTCCGATGTCTCATCAGGAAGTAAGACTTCGATTCCCCCAACAAAGACACCATCCTCATCAAACAAAGCTCGGGCTGTTTTACGCACCCGCACAGGCTGACCGTTGGGTCGATAGAGTGTGAGCGGAACATCCTCCACACTTCCATACTCTGAAATACCACAGCCCTTGATGCAACTCGGACAACGGTTTGATGTTAGGCAGTTGCGACCCAATGCCTCCTCAGGAGAATACCCCAGTAAACTCTCCGCCCCTGGACTCCAATACAGTATCGTTCGCTCATGATCCACAACAAAAATAGCTGCGTGGGGCAGCAACGACACCAAAGTCTCAAAAGACTTCATAGCACCGTTGAGTCGGAGAAATTTTCGTAACTTTGTCCGGTCAACATGACGTCCATGTGGATCTAGGAGCATTGTTCTTCCTGAGTTATAACGGAACACCCATCCTTACCTATGGGGTTTGGCCAGCTTCGACACAAAAAATACATACCTGCAAATTCACCCCAGTTCCTACGATGTGCTGGGGAGCATATATCATCAAGGACCCATCGTTCAATAGGTGTCTGGAACCAAGAATTTAATTCTTGACAATCAAATGCTTCCATGTATAATGCGCGACCCAAGAGAACAAAAGAATCTCTCTGTTTTGTTACGAATCATCTTTAAGTCTTTGCTCTATTGTTTGTATCACCATCGTTTATCATAGCATCTTCTTTGCTTTTCTTTGTCTGTCATCCTAGCATCTTCTTTGTTTTTCTTTGTCTGTCATCCTAGCATCTTCTTTGTTTTTCTTTGTTTGTTATCCTAGCATCTTCTTTGTTTTTCTTTGTTTGTTATCCTAGCATTTTCTTTGTTTGTTATCCTAGCATCTTCTTTGTTTTTCTTTGTTTGTCATCATAGCATCTTCTTTTCTTTGTTTGTCATCATAGCATCTTCTTTTCTTTGTTTGTCGTCATAGCATCTTCTTTGTTCTTTGTTTGCACCCTATATTTTTGTTATATTTCTGAGATGCATCCTGTTTCCTTGAGATGCATCCTGTTTTTTGTTGTATTTTTCGGATGATTTCTTTTTGGGAATAAGATAGTTTATTTCTGGAAAATCCAGATAGAATGAGCGCCTTGCCAAAGGCGCTTTTTTTGTTTGTAGCCATTGAAAGACAAGCACAAAAAGGAGCCAACAGGATGGTTAATCTCGGCAACACTTCAGTCATTGTTGGAACACAATGGGGTGATGAAGGCAAAGGACGAGTCACGGATATGCTCGCATCCTCCGCAGACGTGGTCGCTCGGTTTAGCGGTGGGATGAATGCCGGTCACACAGTGATTGTTGGAGACGATAGATTCGAACTGCACCAGATCCCTTCTGGAATCTTACATCGTGAGAAGAAGAATATCATTGGCAATGGCACGGTGGTTCATCCGGAGTCTCTTGTCGGAGAGATGGTTGATCTTGAAGCTCGCAACCTCCCTCTTGACAATCTCTTTATCAGCGATGGTGCTCACGTTATCTTGCCCCATCACTTGCTTCTGGATCGGCTGGAAGAAGAGCGCAAGGGCAACCAAAAGATAGGTACAACCCGCAAAGGAATCGGCCCTGCCTATGCAGACAAAGTCAATCGACGTGGTATACGTATGGGTGATCTTCTCAACCCAGAGATCTTTCGCGCCAAACTCGAAAACAACCTCTCCTATACCAACCTGTTACTCGCCAAGATATACAACAGCGAGCCCATGACAACCGATGCGATCATCGAGGAGTACCGCCCCTTCATAGAGAGATTGCGCCCGCATATCACGAACACGGTTGCCATGCTCAACCAAGCGTTGGAAGATGGAAAAGAGATCCTGTTTGAAGGCGCGCAAGGCACCCTCCTCGACATCGACCATGGCACCTACCCCTTTGTTACATCGTCGAACCCTACCGCAGGTGGAGTATGTACTGGCTGTGGGGTTGGCCCTATTCACATTCGCAAAGTGGTGGGCGTGGTCAAAGCCTATGTAACTCGCGTGGGTGCAGGCCCCTTTCCAACCGAACAGAAAAACTCCTTTGGAGAAACTCTGAGCACCCAAGGTCATGAAGTCGGTGTAACCACAGGAAGACACCGTCGCTGTGGATGGTTTGATGCACCAATGCTGCGTTACTCCGCACGCATCAACGGTCTGACCCATCTTGTTTTGACGAAGCTCGATGTCCTGTCTGGATTTGACACCATCCCCATTTGTACTGGTTATCACTACAACGATCAGGTCATCGAGTACCCATCCAATGCATCCATACTCGAACACCTCACACCCATTTATGAAGAGATGCCTGGTTGGTCAGAGGACATCTCAGACATCCGCAACGTCAAAGACCTCCCCTCACAAGCACAGGCTTATATCCAACGTATCGAACAGTTAACGCAGGTACCTGTCGCAGTTGTCAGTGTCGGACCGGGGCGTGACCAAGCCATTGTCATCGATCCCACCATATAGAAATCTTTCCAATGAATATATTGTTACAGGCTCCTGACAGCCTTTCATCAAATAAACATCGAGTCTAGAACCTCAGCCAGCCCCTTACCTCAAACAGACTTGCAAAGCCTTCCCTTTGTTGGTTAGCCCCATTTGGTTCAGGCCTTCTACCATCTTTTATCATAGCGTTTGGTTCGTGTTGACTTCAATCACGTGAAGAGATTTGCACCACTTTCCATCAGGAGTAATAACAATCCCTCGTTCTTCTAAGAGCAACGCGTTGCTCTGCTCAAAAGCCTTTACTAAACTTTGACGAAGGGGAAACTCGTAGGAAGAGTGGTGTTTCCATCGCAAATCTCTTTTTTGGATCTCATCTCGAATTGTACTTTTTCCCAGAATAGAGGAGAAAACCAAAATTGCGGGTGGCGGTGTTGGTTTTAGAGTGGCGTACCAATCAAGAAACTCACGAAGGATCTTCCATCCATCTGGGCCACCATCTCGAAAGACTTGCTCATCGTTTGGAAAAGGATTTTGTGAAAAGTACTTGATCGGAAATTGGGGAGCACAAAAGGTAAGCAAATCAAAAGTGGCAAGCTCCATTCCATCAAGCTCTGAAAAAGGACACTGACGTAGTTGAAAGCGATCCAGGATCTGATTAGACTTCAGATTACAAGAAGTCAGCTCTAACGCTTCCTTTTGGATATCATTGAATAGAACAAAGTCGCATCCTTGGATTAGAGCATATATTCCAATTACGCCTGAGCCACAGCCAACATCTATAATACGCTTACTTTTCACTTGCTGTAGACTCCGAAGGAGCGCAGAAGTGAAGATTCCCATGGCAGGAATATTATTATTCCCGTAAAAAGTTACTTCCTGATGATTGATCATTAAAGTTTTAGACAATTGTTTCAGTTCCATTCCTCTACCCTTCTTGTAGGCAACTGATTTTTTTCACATAATTGATCGAGATGGAAGGAAGTATTGCAGAGAGATCAAGACTTTCCACCAAAACTGCTTATAAAGTGATTGCATGTATACATTTCCTTTCAACCAATTGACATTGCAGCAATGAATGCTCTTTCCGGTACGCAGAGACTACAGTAATCTTGCTTCGGCGGCTCGGGCGTGGCCTTCGAGTCCTTCGTGTCGGGCGAGAGAGATGGCATCCTGGATCAGAGGTTGGGCAGCTTGTGAGTCATCGATACGGAGCCAGGTTCGAAATCGCAGAAAATGATTCACACATAAGCCACCCGCAGAACGTGCTGTCCCACCTGTGGGCAGGGTATGATTGGGGCCAGCACAGTAATCACCCAAGACTTCGGCAGTTCCACTCCCGATGAATAGACCACCATAATGTTGAAGTTGGGAAGTCCATTGATCTGCGTCTTCAAGCATGATTTGTAAGTGTTCGGGTGCCATTTGATTGCAAAGAGCGACACCTTCTTCCACATCCGAGACCACCACAGCAAATCCGTTTTGTAAGGCAACAGCGGCAGTCTCTGCTGTGGACAAGGTAGCCAACTGCTTTTCAAGAGCATCGTTGACAGACTGAACCAAAGCAGCATCCGACGTAATCAGCACAGGCAGTGCATCAACATCATGTTCTGCTTGGGCCAACAGGTCAGCTGCGACAACGTCAGGTGACGCGGTGTGGTCAGCAAGAATCACCAACTCTGATGGGCCAGCCAACATATCGATGGCCACATGACCAGCCACCAGTTGTTTGGCAGCAGTCACCCAACGATTGCCAGGGCCAACGATGGCATCACAAGCGGGGATGTCGCCGGCTCCATATGCCATCGCTGCGACGGCTTGTGCTCCCCCCACAGCCAACAAGGCATCTGCACCCGAGACTGCGGCGGCAGCGATTGTCATCGTTGTGGGTTTTGGAGAAGCGACCCATACCTCTTTGACGCCAGCGACGCACGCTGTCACAACAGTCATAATAACCGAGGAAGGCAGCGGGTATCGACCTCCAGGAGCATAGCACCCTGCCCGCTCCACAGGTTCGATGGTGTGACCCGCCCATCCTCCGGGAACGGGCACCTTGGTCTCCGTAAGGCTGGCACGTTGTGCTTCAGCAAAGGTACGAACTCTCGCAACACTTCGCTCCAACAGCAACCGATCTTCTTCAGGGATGCTCTTCAACACAGCGAGCATCTCTTCTTTTCGAAGGATCATCTGTTGCCCAGGAGACCAATCCCCAAATTTTTGGGCGTAGGATTGCAATGCATCCCAACCTTTCGTGCGCACGTTCTCCAGGATCACGGCGGTCTGGGTTAAGGTGGTAGCATCCACAGGATTCCGCCGCATTACCGGCACATCAGAGACTTGAATTTGCTTTAAGATGGACATCGATTAAACCTCTTTTGCG
>JALTMC010000475.1:14668-26748 GCA_027005175.1 Myxococcales bacterium | reverse complement strand
TCTCCAGCGCGTCTTGTCACTTTTAAGCTTCGTCGCCTCAGCTCGGCAGAGACATCCGAAAGCGAGACTCCAGCTTGAACCATGGCGACCATGGCAAAGTAGATCACGTCAGCGGTCTCCCAACAGACCTCTTCGGGTGAATCTGCAGCGATCAGTTCTTCCACTTCTTCGCGAAGTTTTGCAGGAAGGAGACCGGGCTCATCAAGTAACCGACGGGTATAAGAGCCTTCCGGGGCTTTCTGCGTTCGCTGTGTTAAGGTGCGAGAGAGTTCGGGCAAACCATCCACAGGTCCCCAGCAACTCCAGGTATTCAGGTGACAGAACCCCGGCTCTTGTTGTGACACAACAAAGCGAAGAGTATCTCGATCACAATCAACATCAACACGCAGGAGTTTTTGTGTTGCTCCCGAACTTTCTCCTTTGATCCACAAGCCGCGCCTGCGCGAATGGTACACACCCTGCCCTCGTTCGAGTGCGACTCTCAGGCTTTCGAGATTGGAGTAGGCGAGACCGAGAGCGACACCGTATTCGTCGGTGATCACAGTGGGCCACAAGTCATCCGCTCGATCGGACTGAAGACACGCCCCCATCGCATCTGCGAGACCAAAGTGCCCCTTGTACAGAGCCATTCCAACTTGAGCGTCCACTCCCATGGCATCCAAAGCAGCCACTTCTTCAGGGGTGGATACGCCTCCTGCCACGGTGAGTTCTGCACCGTTTGCAGCGTCGATGAGTCGCTTGACTTCGTCGAGGTCGATACCTTGAAGTTGGCCTTCGCGTTCGACAAAGGTAACCAAAAAGCCTCCAACATAAGGACGCAAGAGTTTCATTTGCTCAACGACACTCTGACCTGTCTTTTCTTTCCAACCTTCAACAACCACCTCTCCATGAACACCGTCGAGAGCAGCGATAACTCGCTCCTTTGGAAACTGCTTGAGAATGGATGGAACAGCAGCCGTTCCCAAGATAATCTTTGCAGCACCCGCATTGAGCCAGCGCAACCCGGTCTCCACATCCCGAATCCCTCCACCAACCCGACACCTTGCGATGGGCAGTAAAGACTCGATCAGAGAAGCATTGCTGCCTTCCCTCATCGCGGCGTCAAGATCGATAACGGCGATTTCGCCTACCCGTCCGAAGTGCTCCGCCAACGGAACGGGGTTGCCCGCTTCGATTTCCAGTTCTTTGCCACCTATCAACTGGACAGTTTGACCACCCTGTAAATCATTCGAAGGAATCATCATCAGAAAAAAACCTCTTATGTTGCGAACCTGAAAACCCCTTCTAAATCAAGTCCCTTCCAGAGTCCACAGGATAAAGTCCAGATGAGCTAGGGGCCGTTGACATCGAATATGCTCCTATTTGAACCAAACAAAACGTATATTGTGGGCTTCACACACGGCCACACTTGCAGTAGAAGAGCTGCAAGAAAGCGTGGAACGCTCCATCTAGCAACCAGGAGTTCCGGGAATTCTGGGAGTCAAAGAACTCCTTTGGTGCTAGGGATGGATTGTGTTCCATCCAAGGCGATGGCCTGTCGCAAAGCAAGCGCAACAGCCTTAAAGGCAGCCTCAGCTTTGTGATGATCGTTGGTGCCTTTGATCATATCCACATGCAGTGTGATTCGAGCTTGCGTCGCCATCGAGACCAAGACATGAGGAATATTTTCACAGGCGAGCCCACCCAATGCTTCTCGTTGTAGGTCAAGATTCAGTGACGCAAAGGGGCGTCCCGACAAATCGATCACAGCACGGGCGAGGGCCTCATCCAGAGGTGCGTACGAATGACCAAAACGTTGAACTCCCCGTTTCTCTCCCAGGGCTTGGTCAAGAGCAGATCCCAGCGCGAGGCCACAATCTTCGGCTGTGTGATGGTCATCAACGTGAAGGTCTCCCTTGCATTGAAGAGAGAGATCGATCCGCGCATGTCGTGTTAAAGCTGTGAGCATATGGTCCAAAAAGCCAATCCCTGTTTGGATGTCGGCCTTGCCTTCACCGTCCAGGGAAAGTTTTAGGCGAATCTCGGTCTCTTTGGTTTTGCGCTCCACTACAGCCGTTCGTTGACTCATCGTAAGAGTTCCTCGATATCAGAAACCTTTGACAGAACACACGCAGCACCAGACCCCATCAGGACCTGTGCCATCGCATCCGCATTGTCACCTGGAGCCACAATGCCCAAGGGTAACACACGGGCTTGACTCGCCGCGCGAATATCATCAGGAGTGTCTCCCAGCATCCAAGCCCGCTGAACTCCCAGTTGCTCCAAGGCCAATCGAACTGGCGCAGGATCGGGTTTGGGAGGTGCATCTTCCATACAAACCAGAAGTTGAAAACAGTCGGAGATGTCGTGAAATTCGAGCAGTCGGATGGCATCCCTTCGTGGACGTCCCGTCACAACAGCCAAAGGAAAACGTTGGGCCAACCGTCGCAGAAGTTCAGAGGACAAGAGAAGCTTCTCCTTTGTCCACAGCCCAGGAGCATCCGACGTCCCCTGGTACTGCTCTTCAAACACCCTTGTCACCTCCCCCAAAGACACCGATTTCCCGCGCTCTTGCAGCAAACGTTGAGTGAGGATCCAGTCATTGTTCGCGTCTCCAGCTTCTTTGGCCACCGTAATCTCTTCGAGCGTGACAGTCACACCAAAGAACTCTGCTGTGATCACAATCGCTTGACGATAGGACAAAGAAACATCGGCCAAAACACCATCCATATCGAACAAAATCGCTTCGGGAGCCAGGATGGTTTCCAAAACATGCGCAAGATGCTCCTCTTCTCCTGGATTCCGAGGAGAAGGGATCTGTACATGCTCCTCCGAAGAGTTGTTTGCCGAAACCGTTTGAGCCTCAACCCCCATGCATTGGATCGCATCGCGCAACCACGCAGGAGCAGAAGACCGCGCCAGCACGAAATCATCCTGAGAAGAGGAAACCGCTACCCCCAACCCAAGAAGTAAGTCCTCTACGCTTGAACAGGCTTTCTCGCCCTTCAACCCATATCCTTTTGAGACACCTTCCATTCCATCCATCTCCATCGTGATTCACGAATTCAACTCCCCGACACGGTATGGGCTCGGGACGGGCTTGTAAATCCCCCCGACAGCACAGCACATCGGACTCCTCGCCCCCCCTTAAAAGAAAGGGGCAATCGTTGTCGGATTCCAACAGACATACCATGTTTAAGGAACGATTTGTTCCAGCCGGGTGACAACAATGTCGGTGCCACCGAGAGCTTTGATTTGAGGGATGACGCTTGCAAGTTTTTTTCGTGGAACAGCCGCTTTCACAGAGTAGCCTTGCTCTCCATGAAGTTGAGAGATGGTGGGTTCTCGCATACAAGGAAGGATCTTGACCAACCCCTCAAGCAAACTGTTTGTGACATTCACCTCCAGCATGACACGTTGTCTTGCCTCAAGGACAGACTTCACCACCATCACCAGATGTTCGATCTTCTCGCGTTTTTCGGGGGACTCTAGCACACGTGGGTTGGCATACAATCGTGTGGAAGACCTCATTAACTCATCGACAATCTCTAAGCCATTGCTACGGAGTGTGGCTCCTGTGGCGGTATTGTCGACGATACAGTCAGCATCCTCGGGCGGAAACACCTCCGTCGCGCCGTAAGTACGAACAAATCGAGCATCCAGTCCTCGCTCCACGATCCAGTTCTGTGTGAGTCGTTGGTACTCTGATGCGACGACAAGCTTGGCTTTGGGAAGCTTTCCCTCCTCTAGCAATTCAACGGGAGCGGCAGCCACAAGACTCACAGGATCTTGCCCTGTATCGAGAAGCTCTACAAGCTCTGCATTCAACTCAGCCACCCAATCCGCCCCCGCAAATCCAATATCTCGGGAGCCGACATGAAGCATCTCAATGATATTTTGGGGCTTGAGAATTTTTGCTTCAAGCCATGGTAAGGAGAGCACAGGCCGGTAGTTACGGGCACCTGTTCGGATATCGATACCTGCGTGATTCAGAAGTTCAAAGACGCTTTTTTGCATACGTCCTTTGGGTAGCGCGATATGGATCATGTCCTCTAACATCGAAGGACCTCCTTAAATTTGTTTTATTTCATGCCTGTGGAATACATGTAATACATGCGAGGAGCTTGCATTCCAAGAAGCTTTCCAAGAGAGAACTGCCGGGCTGATTTCATCTCAAGTGGCAGTTGAGAGTATCCCATCAACAGCTCGGCAAATCCGATCTGTTGTCGAAATTTAACCAACTTTGCAGAGGAGATCTTGGCACGCTTCATCAAGATACGCAGCGCATCGGCTTTGTAACCAAGGGTATCCACCAACTTGAGTTTTTTAGCAACTGTAGCGGTAAACACTCTGCCATCAGCAATCGTCAACATCTTCGCTTTGGGTATCTTACGACCTTTGGACATAATATCGACAAAGCGAAGATACATCTCGTCGATGATCTTCTTGATAATCTTTTTGTGTTCGGGATTAACAGGCTTGAAGGGCGATAATATCGCTTTGTTTTTCTTGGATGCGATGGTCACGCCCTCAATTCCAAGCTTTTCAAACATCTTGGAGACATTAAAGCTGGATGTGATCACCCCGATACTTCCGGTGACAGTTGTGGGGTGAGCAACGATCTCTGTCGCATTGGCAGACATATACACACAACCTGACGCACAGACATCTTCCATCAGCACCACCACCGGCTTGACCTTACTGTGGGCTTTCACAGCCTGGTAGATCTTATCACTGGCAGTGACCCCCCCTCCAGGTGAGTTGGCCAGTATCAGCGTTCCTTTTACACTGCGATCGCGTTGTGCTCGATGAAGTTGGGCTACAACATCACTGGCCGCCGTGAGGTTGCCTCTCGAACGAGTGCCCTCCATAATCGGGCCACGCACTTGAACCACGGCGAGCTTATTTTTGCCCTTACCAGAGACCCAGATCTCTCGCAGTCCCGAACGAGGTCCGGGTTTCTCTGCAAACAACAAAGCTCCCCCTATCACGACCACATTGAGGGCCAAACTCAAGGCAAGAAAACACCCCATAGAACTAGAACAACCGCGATTTTTCATCATTCCTCCTCCAAACGAACCACCGATGGAAGGTGGAGTCTCATGTGTAGTATCGTATGTCATAAAAGCTACCTTTCAGAGTAAGCCATACTCCTTCTCTATCCATTCATCATCAAACCAAACGGGAGTATGTTGAAAAACAGACAGACAAGATAGCCAGAGGTGGGAAAGAATGGCAAGAGAAATCAAACAGAGCGCAGGTTCAAGACCGAACGGATCGCAATCCTGTTGCACGCAGTGACCGTGGAATCGCAAGGAAGATTAAACGAAAATGACAACGGGAATCAAGGGGAAGCTCGATGCAAGAAGAAGTTCAACCACAACTCGGTAGCAGGTCAACCACGCTTGCGTTGTAGCAGGGCATCAAACGGGTGACGAAAAGCCCAACCACGGCAAAACTTCAACCACGCTTGCGTTGTAGCAGGGCATCAAACGGAGGACTCCAGGAAAAGGTGGGAGGGCGAAGCCCGTTCAGCCACGCTTGCCTTGCAACAGAGCATCAAACTCTGAAGCGAATATCAGGCTCACAGGGTTCGATGCGTTCAGCCACGTTTGCGTTGCAACAGTGCATCAAACTGATGACTGAGAGCCTGGCCGATCGCCATCATCATCACAAAGCCAACACTAGCCGTAGTGCCAGAGGCAACCGATGCGATAGCAGGTCCGGGGCAATAGCCGGCCAGCCCCCAGCCCACACCAAAGAGAGCAGCCCCCAGAATTAAGCGCATATCGATATCTGTTCGGGTGGGGAGGAGAAACTGCTTCGTCAACAAAGGATTTTTTAATTTAAAGACAAACCGAAAAAGGATCAGGTTGACACCCATTGATGAACCAAGAACAGTCATAAGAGTGGCATCCCATTTGCCGGTAAAGTCGAGGAAGCCCATAACTTTTTGGGGTAATGTCATGCCTGAAATACCAAGCCCAACAGCAAAGAGAACGCCCAACAAATAGACCACAATGTATTGAGAAATCGTAGAACTTTTCATCTCAGTGTCCCCCGATCATATACTGCATCACATAGACAGCCACAGCACCCGTAAAGATAAATGTTAGAACAGAAACCAGGGAGCGTTGTGAGAAACGAGCCAAGCCACAAATCCCGTGACCACTGGTACAACCACTACCCATTCGGGTTCCAAATCCGACCAACAAACCAGCGGCGGCGACCAACCAAAGAGACTGGTCCAGGCTTGCAGGAAAAGCTTGTGGATAGAAGAACCGTAGAATCACCCCTCCGGAAAGCAGGCCAGCCACAAAGACAACTCGCCAAGCGACTTCGCCTCGTCGGGGCACAACCAAACCGCCAAAGATCCCGCTAATACCGGTAATTCGGCCAAGAAACAGCATCATAAATGTTGCTGACAGGCCGATCATAAGCCCACCGATCGTTCCTGTCAGTGGTGTAAAGTTATGCATTAGAGAACCTCCATTTCAGGTATCGCAGAATAAGAGGGCGTTTCAACGCTTGGCGTGTTGGTGTGATCATTCGCGCTGGACGAGCTTCCCTTCGTCGTGGCCCGCACTTGAGAGACCGCGTCATGTACCGTAAGAGAAAACGAGTCAGCCCCAACAAGCTCCCGAAAGCCCGAATGTTCGAACAACTTCCGCAATGGCCCCTTTGCCCCAGCGATTCGAAATTGAATTCCCATCTCTTGGAGTTCCTCAGCGATTTCGCGAAGAGCCTCTTCAGCAGACGAATCGATATCATTGATAGAGCTGGCATCCACAATCAGAGCTTTGAGTTCCCCTTCTCGCTCCGCACACAGGCGAGCAAACTGGTCACGGAAAAATGGGATATTCGCAAAATAAAAGGAGGCATCAATTCGAAGGATTGCGATACCCTCTTCACGGGTAGCTTCCGAGAAATTCTCCACGTTGCGAAAGAGCTGGGTTCCAGGCAAGCGACCCAACTCAGCGGTATGAGGGTTAGTGCTCCGATAAATGAACACTCCCAGTGAGACAACCACACCCAACACAATACCTTCTTCAATCCCCAAGCTCAGGGTGACCAGAAATGTGAAAAGTAACAAGAGGGCATCGGCTTTTTTGACCTTCCAAAGATGAATGGGTGTTTTAAGGTCGATCAAGCCAAACACTGCAACGATCACAATGGCACCGAGAATCGCTTTGGGAAGAAAATAAAAAAGAGGTGTGAGGAACATCAAGGTGAGTGCGATTAAGGCAGCAGAGATCAAGGACGATAGCCCTGTTTTAGCTCCAGCTTGTGCATTGATCGCGGTACGAGAGAAGCCGCCGGTCACAGGGTAGGCTTGAAAAAATGCGCCAGCGACGTTCGCCACACCTAGCGCAACCAGCTCCTGATTGGCATCGACTTTGTAGCGATTACGAGAGGCAAAGGCTTTTGCAACAGAAATCGACTCCATAAAACCGACCAAAGAGATGGTGATTGCAGTTGGCCAAAGAGCTTTAATCGCAGTCCAACTCACCACCGGCAATGTCGGTGTGGGGAAACCAGCCGGTACAGACTTAACGATCTTGACGCCCTGTCCTTGCAAACCAAACATCCAAACCACGAGTGTGCCTAACATCACAACAAGTAACGCACCGGGAAAAGACGGCTTCCAACGTTTGAATAGCATCAATAAAATGACCGCAACCAGAGCGATCCCAAAAGTCAGATAGTGGAGTTCATGCAAGCGTTGGAAAGCCTGCCCAAGGATGTTGTGAATATGAGAGCTTCGCTTGAGATTCACACCCAATAAATGCTTCAACTGACTCAAGCCGATGATCAAGGCTGCGGCTGAGGTAAAGCCACTGATCACAGGATGTGATAAGAAGTTCACCAAAAAACCCAAACGAACAAGTCCCATGACCAGTTGTATCACCCCCACCATCCCCGCCAACATAACAGACAAGGCGAGGTAATCACTGGGTTGAAAGGCCCCACCCGAGCTGACCAAGGTCCCTACACCTGAGGCAACAAGAAGAGAGACCATCGCTACAGGTCCAACAGCAAGTTGTCGAGAAGTTCCTAACAATGCATACAAAGCCAGCGGAACCACAGAGGCATACAAGCCATGAATCGGCTTGAGGCCAGCCAACATCGCATAGGCCATCCCTTGTGGAATAAGCATCACAGCAACTGTCACCCCAGCAGTAATATCACCAGGTAAGTCACTCTTCTTATAATCTCTAAGCCAGCCCAACGAGGGCACCCATTTCGTCACTCGATCCATTAGATCCTCCATCTACTCCGTATCACAAAAAAACTCTTTATGACTAAAAATTGTATGGAATACAACTTCATCCAAGATCTTCCCTATCAATAAATGACTTGAAGTGAGCCATTCCTTTTCCCGTTCTCACATACAAAGTTTCAACCTACTGAAAATTTCAGATCGAAATAAAAGAGACCTCAACCAGTTATTTGGTCGCAAAAAAACATACAACTCTCTTTAAATAAAAGAGATATACAATGGACATAAAAAGAAACAACGTGCATATCAACATTGTTTCAAAACGAAACAGAAGCGAAACAATTCTGATGGAGGAGATGGACAACAGATTGGGATGGGAGTGCGTACAAAGAGATCCCATGACTTGGTGAGATTGAAAACGAAACAGCAGGGTGATATAGAGGCTTAATTTTCCTTCGTTGACAAGGCATAACAATCCTGTCACTATGGGCAAAATAGCCAGGGAATGAGCAGCGCATACGAAGCGTCGGGATATGGACGTAGAGGAACGGATAGCAAGAGGTGGAAGCGAATGCGAGAGAGTCGAGTGCATCATCCTTGTAGGGTGAGTGGCTGGGTCATGTGGCTTGTGATGAGTCTGGTACTGACGACCCCTGGTGGGTTGGTGATGGCCCAAGATGCAGACCCTGCCACAAACGGCACAGATAAAAAGAAGCCCAAAGGCAAACCCACACGTCACAGATTAACGATCATGCACACAAGTGACTTGTATGGCCGTTTGCGTGATTTTCGCTGCAAGCGACCTGGTGCGAAAGGGTACAAAAGCAGCGACAATGTGGTCAAGCGCGATTTGGCCAATCTCTTGTTTCAGGTGAAGAAGGTACAAAGCTCCGTTGGAAAAGCGGCTGCGCGAAGTCAGATGTTGGCAACCCAGGCTTCCATGCAAATTGGCACAACAAAAGTCAAAGCAGAAGCCGTACAGACAGCCGGGTGGTTGTTGTTTAATACAGGAGACAACCTCGCTACAGACTTGACCGCACGATTTTTGTTGGAGTTTCGAGGTATCGCAGGGGTCGACTTCATGGCTGAAACATTCGAGCGTTTCAGTTACCAATTGGTGGGGATTGGCAACCATGAGTTGTCAGTAGCTCCCGACAAGCTCCGGGATTTCTTAATGCAGGCCACGCTGAAGAATGTGAAGTTTGCCGTCGCAAATCTGGAGGAGTCCTTTGAGGTTTGTACCAAAGAAAACAAAGACATCGCGGAACAAAACAAGGATATCAAAGATCCGAAAAAGCGCCAAAAGCTAAAGGTATGCAAGCGATATCCCAAACATGCCCTGCTCCGCTATGTTGGAAATCGCAAGCGTTATACCATTTTCAGAAAGGGTGCTTTAAAAATCGGTGTGTTTCATGTGGTCCCCAAGGATCTTCAGCGCAAGGTACGCTCGGATGCCGTGAAAGGAATCTCATTCAGCGACCCTTCCACGATCGCAGGGAAAATAGCGGAGCAGCTACGAACCAAAGAAAAAGTGGACTTGGTGGTCATGCTTTCTCACTTGGAAGGGAGTTCCTCGGGTGGAAAAAAAGTCCGCGAGTTACTCCGAGCGAATACAGAAGAGAACCAACGAATCGACCTTGTCATTACGAATGAGTTGCGCCAGTCCAAAAATCCAACATCGATCAGTACCTTTGATAAAAAAGGCAACGGCATCTATATCGTTGGTGCAGCCAAATATGGTTCTCAACTGGGTCGCCTGGATCTGGTGATTGAGAAGCACGGCTCGACCTCTCGTGTTGTGGGTTTCCAATCCCGCAGTGTGCCCCTTACAAGTCAGTTTGAACCAGAGCTACGACGCGAACTCATCAAGTGGGAGCGCAGTTATTGCAAACGTTGGGGTAAGCCTCTGGGTGCTGGCCGTATCAGAACAGAGGAGGGAATGACTCGCGACCAGTTCATCACCTACCTGCTTAATCTGATGCGCTATATGGCAAGTACAGAAGTCGCCATTATCAACGATGGAGCTGTTCGTCGAGGACGCTTCTTTCCCCTCAAAGGCTATATCACCAAAGACGATCTCTTTCGCGCTTTACCCTTCAACGGCAAGTTTGAGGTCATGCGTCTTACAGGAGAACAATTAAACGAGCTGTTGAAGTTTGCAGGTGAAGATGCCAAACGACGTCGCCTTCGATTTATTGGAGCAGAAAGTGGCAGCGTCAATGGTCGCACCATTGATGAGACAGCTTGGTATACCGTTGTCACAACTTCCTATGTTGCGGGAAACAGGGGAGGATGGCTTGATAAAGCTTCAAAAAACAGAAAGAAATTCCTCTACACGAGCGTCACGTACAAAGGAAAGTCCGTCCCATGCAACAAAACGACGATGAAGACCAGAGACGTCAAGCAGTTATGTATTCCCAGAACCCGTGACACCATGCAACTTCACTTTGAAACCAATGGCTATCGTAAACTCCCCCCCACCAAACCACCCAAACCACAGGATGATGGAGGCGGAGGGTACAGCCTTCTCCAAAAGAAACAACCCAATACAATAACGTTGCCACGCCTTGCAGCACGTCACACACCCCAGCTTGCTGGCAGTGGTGGTGGACTTGTACCCTTGCCCCGAAAAGGACGACTGGTCGCACAAGCCAACCCTAAAACTCCGCCTGCAACCGATCCACCTGCAGCCGATCCCAACGCCACCCCAACGACCGATCCCAACGCCACCCCAACGACCGATCCCAACGCCACCCCAACAACCGATCCCAACGCCACTCCAGCTGCGACAGATTCATCGTCAGCAACCCCTCAGGTCGCCTCGAAGCCGAAGAAGCCGAAGGTCAAGCCATTTGGTCCCAATGAGATCCCGTACACGGGTAAGTTTATGGATTTGCGTGATCGGGTGGCCTGGAAGTTCAGAAGTAAGTTTAATTTTGGAGCGGCAGGGATTTTCATTAATCCAATCAATATCAGCCAGTTCTACTCACAAAACGACCAGCTCTCGGGTGGATTTTACCAGAAGCTCAACTTGGAGGCTCAAGTCACTCTGGTGTTTTTGATGGAGACCCGCATTCATTTGTGGAAGAATACCTTGGACGTCAACTACAACACAGACATCAGTTT
The DNA here is from genome assembly GCA_027005175.1 of Myxococcales bacterium. Classification (GTDB taxonomy): domain Bacteria; phylum Myxococcota_C; class UBA6777; order UBA6777; family UBA6777; genus M3003. The sequence goes on along the minus strand of JALTMC010000475.1, from coordinate 15,422 downwards.
GCAGTTTGGCACCAACCCCCCAGCTCCGATCTTTCCGAGTATTTTTCAAGAATCCAATGACCGCACAAAGTTCCTAACGGAATACCGGCTGCGTTATTTCTCTGCATTGTTTACAGAGAGAAAGTGGTACCATACCGATCCGTTCTTTGAATTCAGCGCAGAAACAGAACTCACAACGGGTACTCGTCCTGACCTAAGCGAGGACGCACTCTTTGCCACAGGCGTGAATGAGGTATTCCATCACCTTGAACTCAATGGAAAGGCAGGACTGAGCTTCCAGTTAACTTCACAGTTAACGTTCAAGATTGGCTTTACAGCTCAAAAACAATTTGCTCCAGGCACCATTGTCAAGTTGCAAAACTGTACACCCGACACAAACAACCCCAGAAAGTGCATAAGCACAGACCCATCTCGACTCTCCATCAACACCGCCCTCAACCTCGGATTTTCTGCAGAATATGCTCTTCAAGAGTTGGAGCTCTTCCGCATCGGAAAAACGCCATTCTCTTGGGCCTCCAAAGGTGAATACAGGTTGACATTCCTTGTCGGCTCAGAACAAGGATTTGACATTCATGACTTCCGCTGGGAAAACTCCTTCGCCTTCAATATTGTTGGGAGCTTAAGCCTCGCTTTCGGCTTTAAATTATTCCTATATCGAGGAATTTTCAAACCCCAGCAGGAGCGCAATGCATTTATCAAGGCTCCTTTTGCTTTCCGAATGGACCCATTTATTCGACTTCGCTTCCAGTGGAAT
>JALTMC010000475.1:0-14658 GCA_027005175.1 Myxococcales bacterium | reverse complement strand
TTGAATACACGGGGTCAGGTCTTCTAATTTCAGTCTTTTCTCGTTGCGTTTCCCACCCAAGTCTCTCCCGTCCCTGTTTCGACAGGCCGATCGTTTCCTCCACCAACCTCTCTGGAGATCTTGAAAGTGAAAGAGCACTCTCTCCCTATTTCAACCAGGCTCCATTCCTATTTCAACAAGCAGGTGTAGCCATGGGTTCCTTTCGTTTGGGTGCGGCGGATCTCGCATTGAGTTGGAAACCTTTTTTGCACGCAAGCATCCTGGCTCTCGACTTTCCACCTGTCCCACAGCTTGATTGCAGTCAGTGTTGGATGGCTGAGGCGGGGTTAATCCCCCGCAAGATCAAATGTTGCAGTCAGTTTCCAGCTCTCCCCAATTTCCTGATGGGAGAGATCCTGACCGATCACCCTGAAACAGAAGGAGCCCAACGAGTCAAGGGCTGGTTACGAGAAGGACGTGGAGGACCTCTCCAACTCCACACCCCTCCTCCACTTGCTGCCCAATACGAAAAGCTCTACAACGATATGTCTGAAAAGCCCGCCTGTTTGTTGCTCACGGAAGAGGGTTTTTGTACCATCTATGAGCAACGCCCTCCCTTGTGCCTTGGATACCACTGCCTGTTCCCCCCTCATAATTCCGATATGATGGCGTTTTGGAACGCCCTCGCCTCTTTACTCCAGCTGCATATCACCATCGCTGCACCTTTTCTCATGCGAGAATTGGGATTTGAGATAGCTCGCTTTCAAAAATTCTGGCAGGGCGTCTCCTTGCCAGAACTGTGGGACGGCAATGGAATAAGAGCCACCAAAGCCAAGGAACTTTGGCAGGAGAGACCAGCTCCAGCCGAGTTTTACAAAGCCTGTTATCAGTACATCAAAGACAGCAGCCAAACATTGCGAACAGAGCTTGTCACTTATCGGAAAGACCAATTGTTGGTCTTTCTCAAGAACCTCGGACAGCTCACACCCGAACGTGAGAAAGAGATCAAAGAGCAGCCCACAGAGCCAGCGGCCCAACAGCCACCTCTTCCAGCTTACCAGACACTGAAACGCCAAAACATCGTATACTTTGAAGAGAACCTCTGGACTGTCACAGAGATGGAAAGCTACTTACTTTGGTTTCACCAACATGCCTTCCAAACCCGAGAGACAATAGGCTCAACCGCTTGAGCAAGAATACGATGCAAGAATACGATGTTTGGGTTGAACCTTGGATTTCTCTCGGTATCGAGCCTCTTCCTTTCCCCAGACCCGGCAAGATCAATACAATGTCAACGCTGGGCGAGCTTCTGACGATAATCGATACCACGAACGGGGAAAAAGCGACACATCTCTTTCAGTCGAGAATAGATGCGATCACCAACACGCTCATGCAATGTATCACGCTGCATAACCTCATCCTCAGCAGAGCCGCGTCCACGAAAACGTTCACGTAGAGTTGTCTCTGGCATATCGGTATAGTTGGTTGTGATAAGGGTAGTACGATCGGCGTTATAGCGGCTTGATATCAAAATATCGATGATCCCAAGTTCCCATTTGCTGTTTCGGCCTTTCCCTAGATCGTCGATAAGAAGAACGTCGATATCGATGAGAGGCTGCAAGGTATCCATCTCGGAGCCTTCACTGGAGTAGCTGGATCGCAGTCGAGACAAAAGCAGTCCAAAATCTTGAAATCGACAAGGAACTCCAAGCTCCAAAGTCAAGTTGCGAAGGAAACCCACCATTAAGTGAGTTTTTCCTGTCCCGGGAGAGCCCATCAACAACATCCCACGCTCACCACGACGGTAAACGATTCGTCCCGAATCATCAGGCTTAAACAACTTGTACAGGTGTGTCCGTACAGCCATCTGAGTTTTGTCGTTGGGTGCAAACGCATCCAGAGTTTTGGTTGCAAATCGCGCAGGGATCTGAGCAGAGCGGTAGAGTTCCATTCGCCGCTCCAACGTTTGGCAATGACACGTCTTCCAGGCTCGATTACCACTCTCTAAAATGATCTCAAAGCCACCTGCCCCTTCACAGCGTGCACACATATCATCTTGACAGGAGCAGCGATGAGCGTCCGCATAGTCACGCTTTGCTAAAGTTTGATACCCCTTCCACTCACAGAGATGACAACCTGTCAGGTCGCGATTTTCAGTGGAAGCTGTAGTCAGATGAGAAGAAGCCATAAGAGTCTCCGCCTAGATGTCTAACCCAGGTGCAAGCAGAGAAAAACAAAGAACCAAAGAACTTGTTAAAAAGAGCGTTGTGCTCGGTTTCGAAGCGACATCAAGATGCTTCCTGAGAGAAGAATCCCTAACAAAGCCGCAAGGAAGATCACAAAATAAGGCCGACTCGGCGCATGGGGTTTCGCACCCACAACTAAGATCATACTATCCATTGGAAACTTTTTACTCAACCCTATTATTTTATTCACATCCCTATTTCCACCTGGCAAAACTAACTCCAACGGCCCATTTTCATACCGTTGAAGCCGCTCAAGCCTACCCGTGTAAGTCTGTGCCGGAAAATTGCTCATCTTTCCCATAACCACTTTGGTCAGCTTGTTTTCTGGATCATTGGGATCCGATTTATTCACCACTCGAACAGGGAGATTGCTTTGAGCAAAGGTCGTAAAAACAAGCAGACGTGGTGTTTCTTTCACACCAAAAAGGAGATGATATTTAACCTGCTCCTTGCCAGCGCGATCCTGAATCGGGATGATCACAAAGGCACGCCGATCAACATGAACAGAGATGGTTGCATGCAACTCTTTGGGTAGAGTTTTTGCTGAGATCGTCTTTGGAATCACTCCACGAGGCGAGGTCTCAGCAACGGGAGACATCCAACCCATCAATGCATAAAGCATAACACCCGATGACAAGATCAAAAACCCCAACGCGATAAAAAATGACATGGGAAGAGAGCCGCCCCCCCCCGAACCCACAAGAAAATCGTCCTCTTCCTCTATTTCCCATGACTCCCGCTCTTCAAGCGGCAACGGCTGCGGAAGAGCCGTACCGCCTTCATACACCATGGGCTGAGGTGCCATCGCTTGGGGAGGCTGGGCTGCCATCCCTTGAGGTGCCATCGCTTGAGGTGGCTGGGCTGCCATCCCTTGAGGTGCCATCGCTTGAGGTGGCTGGGCTGCCATCGCTTGAGGTGGCTGAGGAGCCATCGCTTGGGGAGGCTGGGCTGCTGCGGCGGGCATCTCTGTTGAGACACGAATCTCAACACCTTCTTTAGCTAGAATGTTTTGGACTTCTTCGGGAGGAAAGAAGCGAGTTTCCAGAACAATCACTCCACGACATCCAGCAAAGGAGGCACGAAACTGCCCCCCCATAAGATACTCTTGATAGGAGGCAACTTTCCCACGCAAATCCTTAACGAGAAAAGGATCCGAATCCCAATCTTGTTGCAGCACAATGACAAGTTCGACCACACCATCATGTGGACCGTGTATGCGATCAATGCCTCCAGCCATTTGTCTTTCTTCTCCCGCAAAGTAAACGGCACAACGAATCCAGTAACCAAGGAATAACGTTGACAGTTTGAAGTAACAAATCCAATTGAACCGGTCAACTCTATCACAAATGAAGAAGTCACGATAGACAGATTTGAATGGAAGCTTTCAAAGGAAAGAGCAGAGTGGAGAAGAAACAAAGAGATAGGAGCCAGAAGAAAATTCAAGGACGTCAGGGGAGCTGTCTCTGAAGAGTCAGGGGAGCTGTCTCTGAAGAAGTTGAGAGACTGAGGCAACATCGTTCTTCGCTCTCACTGAAAACGACTTGCTGATGAGCACAAGACAACTTCGTTGTGAGTTGATGAAGGCTTTGTTGTGCTCAGTCTTCGGAGGGGTTCAGAGAGTAAGGCAGTTCACTATCATGTTGCATGGATCCATACTCTCTTGTAATTTTTGCACGCTCTTGCTTTGCATTGACATAGTTCTTCGTTGGGTCAATGGCAGGCAGAGGTCCCCTGGGCAGCTTATCAGGGGCGATGTTGATATTGAGCTCAGTGGTTGCTTCTGCTGTAGGAGGGTCACTGTCGGGATTTCCGATGTGCTCTTCGGCTTGCGAAGCTGCGTCTTCACCCATCGTAATTTCATCAATACCATCGAGTAAGTCTTCGTGATAGGCTGCGGTTTGTTCAAGCCGCCCTTCTACTTGAACCTCTGGTACATCAAGAGGAGAATGTATGGGTGCAGGTGGTGCCAAGCTCTCTGGCTGTGCAATGGCCACACCGATCATCTGATCCATCATGATCATCTCGGGAGACTGCGAGGAATACTCCGCTGTAGACTGGCTAATATCGTCCAAGACCTCGTGAGAGGGAGCTTCTGGCTCTGTTTCATCGGTTTGAGAACGTACTTCCAACAAGGTAGGATCTGCTTCACGTAGGACCACTTCTTCCTGGCCCACCATCCGAACCCCTGCACGTGCCATATAAAGAAAGTGTGCATGAACAGACATAAACTCAGACTTTTCAAAGACTGGAAAGAGTTCCAAGCCTGTATGAGAAAGTTCTTCTTCAATAAACTGTATCATCTGATCAGCCAACGCACCGCTTCGCTCTCGGTTGGACTGATGAGAATACCCTTCAAGCTTGCTCGGCAGATCTCTCAACAAGAATCCCAAAATGTAATCATTCAAGAAGATCCGATTTTGCTCTGCGTTATCCACTAAACTTTGTTGGTCTTCCCCCTCTAACAGCTCACTCAAGTTAGAACGATACAGTTGCTCCAGTCGCTGCAAGAACTCGTTGCGGATGGCGGAGAAACTTTGCAAAGGCTCATCTTCAATGAATCGCTGAGCCTGCTCTTCCGCTTTGCGTGCCAGAAACTCATCAACCGAAAACTGCCCTTGGGACAGAAGAGCAGAGATCTTCTGCTCTCCCTCTGAATAACCTGTTTGCTTCAACAAGCTATCTGTAGATGACAGCAACTCTATCTGAAGCTGTTCCACGGCAGAGGCTTGAGATAGAGGCTCACGATGAGCCTGAAACATCCAACGCAGTTTGTCTCGTCCTTCAAGCAAGCGACGTTGGACATCACTCAAAGACTGTGGCCCCTGTCCTTTTGCGAGGACATCAGCGATTCGACAGTAATACGAGTGAACAGCAACAGCCCATGGCTGGAGAGAGGCGATGGGATCATCACTGCGGCTTTTCTCTCGCCACTGTTCTTCCCAAACTTGCAACCTCAGTTCAATCTGTTCAAGGGAGGTCTCCACTCGCGAGAGATCCGTGTCGTTGTCGTGTACCATCGACATATCCCATTGAGACTCAACATCATTCATCCGCGAAGAACGCTGCTCCCATGAGCGGGAAGAAAAAGCCTCTTTACGGCGAAACAACAAGAGCAATACAAGCCCCAAAGTGAGAAACTGTAAAACATAGATCCAGAAAGAAGAACCCTGACCGGACGGACCGCCAGCGGAGGGATTGGAGGATTGGACCTGACCCACCACAGGCTTCTTTTTGACGGAACCAGAGGCCACCTTTGACGAGGTGCTGACAGAGCGTTTCACTCCCGACGCGCTCACAGAGCGGGCTTGTCTCGCAGAAGAACCCCTTGTCGTTCTCTTGCTATGAACCTCACCCACACTTGGTTTGGGAGTCATACCCTTGTTTCGCTTTTTGATACAGGCGATGGCGACCTGAACACCTCGGACCCCACAGTATGTGTGAGGTCGTGAGAACAAACGAACCCCACAGAGCCCTTCACGCCAGCGACGGCGTTGAGAGCGATACATCTGCTTGCAACGCCTCAAAGCAGATCGACTGCGAGGCATTGTTCCATTTTTGTAGGAGCGTCCACAGATCACTGGTGTTGACTGGCAAGCAGAAACCAAACGTTTCAACTCCTTCCAGCAACGATACTGATAACTAACATCGACACCACAAAGGGTTCGATGTTTCCTGGCTTGTGCTTTTCCCGTTGTTCCCAAGCCCAGGAACAGAACCAAAAACACCCAAAACCATGTGCTGATTTGTCTTTGCATGAGCCCATCCACTTCTTATCATTCAAGGCAGCAAGATTTCATTCGCGAAACCCGCAGTGCCCGGGTAATACTTTCCCTTATCCTCTAATTAAGGACCGCAACAGACAAAAGTCAAAAAAAAGGCGGAAAATTAGAAAAGAGAGAGATGAGCAGGAAGTTGTTGGAGCATATCTTGGACCATACTGTCGAGATCAAAACGGGGCTCCCAGCCCCACTCTGTGCGGGCGGCCTGGTCATCCATAGAGTTGGGCCAGGAGTCAGCAATCGCTTGCCTCACAGGATCAGACTCAAACGCGCACACAAACGAAGGAATGTATTCTTGAATCGCAGCAGCCAGGCGGGCTGGTGTGAGCTGAAAGGCCGTCACATTAAAAGCATTGTGATGCAGGAGAGAGGTGCTATCAGCATCCATGAGTTGAATACAAGCACGCAGTGCGTCTGGCATATACATCATATCAAGTGATGTATCAGGAGAGAGATAACATGTATAAGGCTCTTTGCGTAAAGCCGAAACAAACATGTCGATGGCGTAATCTGTCGTTCCACCTCCCGGAGGGGTCAAGTAACTAATAATGCCCGGATAGCGCACTCCTCGACAATCCACTCCCATCTTTTCAACGTAATAGTCCCCCAACAATTCACCTGCCACTTTCGTAATGCCATAAATCGCGTTCGGTCGCTGAATGGTAGTTTGAGGGGTGTGATCCAGGGGCGTGCTGGGACCAAAAGCCGCGATCGAGCTGGGGATAAAGACTTTAGAGACACCACAAACTCTCGCAACATCCAACACATTCAGAGTTCCTGTCATATTAATATTCCAGGCGAGTATGGGGTTCTTCTCCGCCGCAGCAGAAAGAATCGCTGCGAGGTGATAGATCTCCTCCACATGATACTCTCGCACAAGCTCTTCGAACTTTCTTCTATCCAAAACATCAAGCTTTTTAAAGATTGTGCCGTTCTCTAAAGGCAGAGGTTTGATATCGGTGGAGATCACAGAAGAGATTCCCACTCGTTGTTGTAGTTCACGTACTAATTCGGACCCAATTTGCCCCGATGCCCCGGTCACCAGAATAGTACTCATCGTGATATCTCTCCATCGATTTCAACACAAAGTGTTTGTGATAGGTTCACTTCCAAACTTGCTTTTTTTCTTGTGGATGATCATTTGATCTTTAGGAACTCTTTTGATACTGTATTCGCTATGAAAAGTATATCGAAAACACCTCGGGAGGATGATACAAAGTGCCATTTGTGTATGTTGTTGACCTAGCAAATATCACGGATTTGGCCTTTGTTGTTGGGTTTCGTGATGGCGCACAATGAACCAAAACATTCCAAAAAAGAAGATACAAAAGGTTCACTTGTATCAAAACACCAAACCTCACCGGAGGCAACGACAGAGAATTCCGCAAAATCCAAAGCGGGAGTTCATGGATGGCCGACGTTGCCAGAAGCCGCCAAAGAGCGAACCAGCCCACATAGCGATGGGGTGGATAGCCCACAAGATAAGATGGTGGGATGGGCAGTTCAACCCACCCACAGTGCTCACTCCAAGCCTCAAGCATACGTAATGACAGACACAGAGCCAGCAGAAAAGTTACTTCCGTCCATGGAGACTCACGATGACAGCTCTCTTCATCAGAGTCCTCGCGAGATCAGAAAGTATACACACGAAAATCCAACTCCAAACAGTGGCCATCCGATTTCTGCATCTCCTTATCATGAGGCTGCCCAGCCTCTTCATCCAACATCCCCAGCAGTAGACTCTGTACAACGTTGGCCTCCTACCCTCGAAACGCAGTCGCTTGTGCCTGTTTCTCCTCACGACTACGCTCACCTCGGACACCCTCACCCGACCCCAGCTTCCGGGGAAGTCACTGTCATGGCTCATATAGAAGCCATTCGACAAGCGGAAGAAAGCCAGAGTGAGAAACCATATCTTGTCGTCATGGCTGGCAACTTGGCAGGTCAGATCTTTAACGTCAACGCAGAGCGGACACTCCTGGGCCGCAGCCCTGACTGTGAGGTGTCACTCTTTGACGTTGACATCTCACGCATACACGCTGAAATTCGACAAAATGCTCACGGCCAATTGGTGCTCAAAGATTTTGACAGCACCAATGGAACCTATGTCAATGGCAAACCCATCCGTCAGAGTGAGCTTCGCGACGGTGACAAAATTCAACTCGGTTGCAGTACGATCCTCAAGTTTGCCTACCAATCTGTTCTTGAAGAGATGTACCAACGACGTTTGTATGAAAACGCGGTTCAAGACGGCTTGACTCAGATCTACAACCGCAAATTTTTTGATGAACGTTTGACAACAGAGTTCAGCTTTGCCCAACGTCACAACAGCTCCCTGTCCCTCTTGATGATCGACCTTGACCACTTTAAGCAAGTCAACGACACCTACGGACACCCGACCGGAGACCAAGTGCTCCGAACGGTTGCCCAAACCGTAAACACCTTGTTGCGCAAAGAAGATATCATCGCTCGTTACGGCGGAGAGGAATTTGCGATCTTGGCCCGAAGTATCCAGCCAACCCAAGCTGCGATCTTGGGAGAGCGCATACGCAATACGATTGAACACCTCGATATCCCAACGGCAACAGGCCTTCACCTGCGTGTCACTGCTAGTATCGGGGTTGTTACGATGTTTCACGAGACCTTTCACAGTGACCAACAATTTGTTCAGGAAGGAGACAACCGTCTCTACCGTGCCAAGCACCAAGGACGCAATCAAGTCGTCGCAGAAGGCCTGTAAGTACTCCCTCTGCCCCGCTTCCTAACACTCTCCATCACCGACTTAACCAAACATTAGGTTCAGCCCCGCTTCCGAATAACACTCTCCATCAACTTCCGACTTAACCCAAAACCTAGTTCAGTTCCTTTCCGTAACACTCTCCATTACCTTCCAACTTAATCAAAGCTCTGGTTCAGCGTCACAATGTCTGATATGTACGAGGATATGGACGCCCATTACCTTCCAACTTAATCAAAGCTCTGGTTCAGTTCCTTTCCGTAACACTCTCCATCACCTTCCGACTTAACCCAAAATCTGGTATAAGCCTCGCTATCACTTTGTCGTGTGCTTTGACATGACAGATATGACTTCTACAAGCAAAGGAAGCCGCAACGATGTCTAAGATGCCGATCCATCAGGTAAAAGAATACTATGGTCAAACGCTTCAGAGCAGCAACGACCTGCAAACCAACGCATGCTGCGACCCCAATGAGATGCCTTCCCACATCAAAGCAGTACTGAAGGAGCTTGACTCGGAGATCCTGGAGCGATTTTACGGCTGTGGTTCTCCGATTCCCCATGTGCTGGAAGGCCAAACCGTACTTGATCTTGGTTGTGGCACAGGTCGAGATGCTTATGTATTATCAAAGCTGGTCGGTCCTTCAGGTCATGTGATTGGTCTGGATATGACAGAAGAGCAGCTCGCTGTCGCTCGTCGGCATGAGACAACTCAAGCCAGCCGGTTTGGCTTCGACAAACCCAACACACGGTTTGTTCAAGGCTATATCGAAGATCTGAAAGCCGTGGATATCGCAGACAACTCCATTGATCTCGTGGTCTCCAACTGTGTGATCAATCTCTCGCCCGACAAAGAGCGAGTTCTATCGGAGATCTTTCGAGTCCTCAAACCAGGCGGAGAGCTATTTTTCTCTGATATCTTCGCCGACCGACGCATCCCCCAGCACCTCAAAGAAGACCCGGTGTTGTATGGAGAGTGCCTTGGTGGTGCCCTGTACACCGAAGACTTTCGCAGAATCATGCGAAGCATCGGCTGTCTTGACTATCGCACCGTCACCCAACGCCCCATCACAATCGATAACAAAGAACTTGAAGCACTCATTGGAATGGTCAACTTTACCTCTGCCACGGTTCGTGCGTTTAAACTTGATACACTGGAAGATATTTGTGAAGATTATGGTCAAGTTGCGACCTACCGAGGCGATATCCCAGAGTCCCCCCATTCCTTTATCTTGGACGACCACCACGTATTTGAAACAGGCCGCCCCATGAGAGTGTGTGGAAACACTGCATCGATGCTAGAAGAGACCCGATATGCAAAGCACTTTGCGGTCACAGGAGACCACTCTGTTCATTTTGGTGCCTTTGATTGTAGCCCTTCCACATCCAATCCCTCCTCTGTTCAGACCGACAACACCAACGGCTCTTGCTGCTAGGCCGAATGAGCAAGGAAGACACAGGACCGGATGGATAAGGAAGGCACAGGACCGCCCGCACAGACGGTACAATGTACCGTCGAAACGACGATACAAGTCTGGCGTACCACTCGGCCGACGAAGTCGATGCCGGAGTTTGCAAGCTGTAACAGAACGTTCGTGAATCATCCGGCCTAGGCCAAAACCACCTCTTGATGTTCAAAAGAAAGTTTCTATGGAAAAAGACATGCAAAGAAAAACGTCACTGCTCTCTCTAACAGTCTGGGTCCTTCTAGGATGGTTGTGTCTGGGCGTTGGTGAACTCAAAGCACAGGAAACCTCAAAAAAGCCGATACTGGGCCTCTTTCCGATCCAAGCAATCTCTCGAAGCTTGCCTCAAAGAGAACTTCAAAATCTGTCGAACCAGATATTGCAACAGTTTCGACAAAACAGGCCTTATCCAGTAAGTCGTCGATATCCTCTTGTGGGTAGCCCTCCCAAAGTTGCTCCCGTTGCAACATCAACGCTTCACGCCAAGATGATGAAACCGCTATACCAGCAGCTTCGATTGTCTGCGAAGTTAATTCAAAAAGGACGGTTCAAGCTCGCCCTTCCTCAACTACAAAAAGGGATTTCCCTGGCCAAGAAGCGTGTCAAGTGGAAGAATAGCATCGTCATTTTGTCGCGACTGCGAGGGCTTCTGGCTCTGGCCCATCTCCAATTGGGAAACAATGAAGAAGGGGAGACCCTGCTTCAAGAAGTAGCCCGTATGGACCCAAAACCAGTCCCCCCAGAGCTTCAAAAAAACCGTATCTTGGCCCGTTTGTACAAACGAGCCAAGATGGAAGTCAGCCGCAGCCCCAAAGTTCGACTGCAAGTCCTTGGCACATCACAGGCGACAGTGTACGTTGACGGCCGAAAACGTGGACAGATCCCTCTGGATTTAAACAACATAGCCAAGGGTGTTCACTATATCCGGATCGAAAAGAGTGGACATCGTTCGTGGGGGAAGTCCGTATTATTGGCAAAACCAATCACCCGAAAACAGGTAAATTTGAAACGCATTCCTCCACGACAAATAACCCCAGAGGAGCAGGCGCACAGCACGATAAAGACACAGATATTGCTCCTCCAATTGCAGAGTACTGCCTTGCGTAATGCGCTCCCAACCATCTGTCGTGCTGGAAAAATAAACTTCCTTTTGGGAGGCCACTTACAGAAAGTGGGGAAAGAGTATTATCTATTCACTCCTATCGTGATGGCTTGCAAAACACAGAAAGTAACCAAAGGTGAGCCGATTCAACTCAACACAGATCTTCTGGATGTGGACGTCCCGATTTACCGCTCCTACCTCAAGCTTTTGAAGGTGAAGAAGAAAACAACGAGTGTGGCGATCCTACCTCCTCGACGACCACCACCTCGCAGAGGTTTGCCTTTCCGACGGCCTCCCCCGGGAACGCCACCGACCGGAGCAGCACCTGCTCACAAGACCTGGTGGTTCTGGACCCTGATCACTGTCGGTGTTGTCGGTGGTGCCGCTGCCGCCACAACCGTATACATCCTGAACCAGCCCCCTCGCATCTCCGTTCAAGCCAACTGGTCGGCTCTCAAGGAATAGGTTTACTTCACGCCAAACACCAACGAGAACCAACCATCCTCCAGGTATTCGTCTTTGAGAAAACATCCCCGTTGCAAGTATGTTTGAACCACGATATCCCTCTTGGTGTCGAGAATACCAGAGAGCAGGAGTGTTCCTTGAGGTTGAACTCGTGGAACAAGGAGAGGGGCCATTGGAAGCAGGATATGAGCCTGAATATTAGCCAATACGAGAGGATATCGCCCCAAGACATCTGCAATGGGTGTGGTGGAGAACTCGACGCTCTCTGACAAGTGATTCAATGCAGCATTTTCCAGGGCAACTGTGATCGAGTCTGCATCGATATCCACACCAACAGCGTGCGATGCTCCAATCAGTAGGGCTGCCAAAGACAAAATCCCAGAGCCACAACCCACATCGAGAACAACAGTATCGGGTTGAAGGTAACGTTCCATCAACAGCAAGGAGCCTTTTGTTGTGGCGTGTTGTCCTGTTCCAAAGGCCATACCGGGGTCCAGCCGCAAGATCTTCTGAGCAGGTTTCGGTTCATAGGACTCCCAGGAAGGGCAAATCACGAGACGCTCTCCCACTTCAAGAGGCTTGAAGTGCTCTTGCCATCGCGTGGACCAGCCATCGTCCTTGTGGACCGTCCAGGCAAAGCTCTCGCAGTAAAAGCGAGCCAGGATGCGTTCCACATCAAGCCGATGTGCCTCTGCGATGGGGTGCTCAAAATACGCTGTTAATGTCGGTCCGTCTGGTTGCTCTCTTTCGTGAATTCCCAAGGCTCCTGCTTCCATCAACAAAGCCCCTAGGGATTCAGCTTGTCCTGCATCGCATCCAACATCCAACTGAATCCATGATTGTGTCAGCATGAATCCCCTCTCCTCCTCCATCGCGGGTTATTAAAAAGAAAAGAGGCGATACAATCGCCCCTTTTCTCGATTCAGTTGTACATAAGCCGAATTCTGTTCCCACCGTCAGTTACCCAACGATGGGCAGTGATCATTCATCTGGAGATGCTGTTACCAACATCTTCACAAGCCTGTCACCAGACTTGTTTGCGACCAACCCGAGGATCTTGGACGGGCCATCCATCCTTCTATTAGGTCTTGCTCCGGGTGGGGTTTACCATGACGAAGGCTGTCACCAGCCTCCCGGTGGGCTCTTACCCCACCGTTTCAACGTTGCCTGCCGGTACACGACCGCTCTCCCGAGGAGATTGGGGAACCCAAGTTCCAAACATGACGTTCAGGTAGTCTCTTCTCTGTTGCACTTTCCTTAAAGTTACCTTCACTGGCCGTTAGCCAGCACCCTGCCCTATGGAGTTCGGACTTTCCTCCCAGAAGCACCCTCTCCAAAGAGACGATAACTTCCAAGCGATCACCTGTCCAACTGAATCGATATGAAGAGTCCTTCATGGGAAAGATCCCCAGCGACTCCGCTCTTCTTTACAACTTCTCATCGATGGCCCGGTTGGCCATGGAGTCAGCTTCTTTGTTCTTTTCACGTTCGATGCGCTTGATTTGATATTTGTCAAACTCAGCCAACATCTTTTGGGCTTCTTCAAATAAGACTCTCAAGTGTGCGGCGCGGACTCGATATTCACCACACAGTTGTCGAACCAACAAGTCGGAGTCAGAGAGAATGGTAATATCGTTGGCGCCAAACTCTTGTGCATGTTGAAGTCCCAGAAGCAAAGCCTGATACTCAGCAAAGTTGTTCGTCCCACGGCCCAGATAGCGACCAAATCGTCCAACTTCCTCACCTTCAGGAGTTTTCAGAACAACACCCGCGCCAGACTCACCTGGATTTCCACGGGCGGCTCCATCGGTATAGATCAACAGGCGATTGTAGATATAGTCTTCCGGATCAAAGTGAACAACTTTTCGACCACGAGGAGCCGACTGTCTACGACGTCCCCCTTTGCGAGCGGGCTTTTTCTCCACAGCTTCCTTATTCACCTCCTCTGTGACGGCACTCTCCTCAACGGCCTCTTCGCCAGAAGAAACGAGTGCCTCTTCGTCCGAAGCGACAGCGGAACCACTCGATTTTTTGCGATTTGACTTCGCCTTCGACTTGCTTTTCATAGTACCGCCTTTTGCCGTGGTTTTGGTCCGCTGTCCCTTAGCTCGTACAATTTGTGTTGTTCGTCGTGAAAGCGAGCAAAACCTGAGCAGTTCCGAGAAAGACACCCTTTGAACCTCGCAAACGTGACTTGCCACGTCGAGACGCCAAAGTAAGCCTGACAAAGCAGGCGTCTGGGTTTGCCGGTCGCAGCAGAACGTTCATGAATGATACGGGTTAGCTGAAACCTACTCACTTGGAGTCTCCTCTTTTGGGCTATCCTCAACATGATTCGCCACACCTCATCGTGATCAAGAGCATCTGACCCTTGGAGATCAGGCATCCTCATTGAGCAAACCTTCCTCAAAGAATAAGAGTCGCTTGCAACCGGGACAGGTTTCAATCGACTCCATCTTAAGGATGATATTGTAAAGTTGTGGACGAAGACGCATATTGCATCCAACGCAGCACCCGTTCTTAGCAGCAACCACAGCCAATCCACCTCGCGCTCCTCGAACCTTTTCGTACCGCCGCATCAAAGGTGTCGGAAGTTTCTCAACATACTGTTTGCGATCTTGAACAAACACATCGATCTGTTTGTTTAGCTCTCCGAGCTTTTCTTCGCAAACAGCCTCTTCTTTCGCCAGTAAGCTTTCCAATTCCGCAATCTTGGAAGCCAGAAGTGTGAGAGACGATTTCTCCCTTTCTTCCGATTCCATCAACTTCAGAACTTCTTCTTCCAGCTCAGAGTTCATCCGCTTATGAGCATCGATCTCACGAGCCAAAGCAGACGCTTCACGCGCGTTCTTCGACTCATTCAAGCGCCGTTCCCACTTCTTTA
>JALTMC010000474.1 GCA_027005175.1 Myxococcales bacterium | reverse complement strand
GTTTGTGATAAAACCCGACGGAAATCGGCTCAATCCTTTGGTTTTCACAGAACGGTTTGTGATAAAACCCGACGGAAGTCGGCTCAATCCTTTGGTTTTCACAGAACGGTTTGTGATTTACTGGAAGCGAATGATACTGCCGGGTTTGGCGCTCGTTCCGCGTTGGAAGTGTCTTTCGTTATCTTTGATGTACTTGATATAGGTTTGTCGTCCTCGGAAGGTGGGACATGTTCTTGTGCCGAGGGGTAGAGAGAAGACTTCGACACGGCGATCACGGTAATGCTCCCTTCGACCGGGTGTGATCGTGTTATCGCTGCTATAGCCTTTCCAAACCAGCTTATTTGCTGGAATTCCACGTTGGATCAGCTCGTTACGAATCTTTTTGGCACGCGCGTTTGACAAATATTGTTTTCGAGACTTTGTCCCCTTCACCCCCGCATGGCCTGCGACGCAAAAGACGCTGATACCCGAATCTGCATGTTTCAGCAGCGCGGTAATTTCTTTTGCGATCTGGTCAAGGGTCAGACGAACTCGTGATGGAGAGAACTGTGTACCTTCTTTGTACAGGTAGGAGGTCTTATCAAAGTTGAATTGGATAGGTACGGAAACGAAGTAGATATCACCCACAGCAACGGGGACGTTATCGATCACAAGTTTGGGATAGGGAGAGGGAACAGTTTTGGGTGCCTTGTTCACAAAGATCTTGATATCAACAGGGCGATCAATTTTACGTGTGCGTGTCCATGTCACACCCACAAAGACTCGAAACTGTGGTGTTCCATACCCTTGCAGCAAGCCGAGACCAAAGCCGACATTGATAGCGAGGTTCTTCTTTCCCAGGGGATAGACACGGGCTCCTGTGAGTAATTCGAGAGGAGAGGTATAGACGGAAGCATCTCCCACAAGCCCTGCCGCACCAGTAACCTCTGCAAGAAGAGCAAACCTGTTCTGAACGACATCGACATTCAGACCCAGGCCGTAGGTCAGCTCATGAGCGATTTCGAGGTTAACAAATTTGGTCGTCGGGAGAAATCGATACCCCAGATTGAAGGCGATGCGTACCCGCTCTGCAAAGGTTTTGTGGGCGAGAAGGGCAAATCCAAAAGAGACAGACTCTTCTCCATTAAAGCGGTCTTTCGTACCAGTTGGAAGTCCCAGGAAGAGTTGAGCCCCCAACCCAAACTTGTGTTGTTTCTCTGTCAGACCTTGAAATTTGAAGGCGACACGCAGGTCGCCCATGGCTCCACCATCAAGGCGTCGTCCTTGAAGACCAGGGTCCACAACATTGGTGGTGGGAATGGTCCCCACCTGATAAAGAGTGACAGGTACAGCGAGTTCAAAGTCCAGCCAAGACAGGAAGCCCAAACCAGCAATAATCTCCATGCCAACCTGATGTTTCAGTACATTGTCGCTGCGAACACTCGCGCCGGGGATGAGAGTTCGCAGAACTAATGGATCTTTCGAATAATTGAAAAAGGCACCAAATTTAAAGTTCCACTGCCCAAGCGTTTTGGCGCTCAATGTTTGAAATAAGCCTTCCGTATCACCCCACTGCCGGAATTGCTGAACCTGAAAACCAGTTCCATCTTGGGCTTGTGCATTCGCAGAAGACATGCAGCAACCAACCAACAGAAACAAGAACAACAGCCAGCCTCGGCAGGGAGAAAGAGAAAGGTGGTCTCTTTTCATAACTCACATCTCCTAAAATTCCTACATCCAACAGGCGCAGGTAACATGATAGATCAACAATCACAGTTCAATAGCTGCAAAGGAGGATTCAAACCGTCTCAAAAGAGAGAGGTATATACCATATTCCGGCTTGCAATGAAATGGTCTGTGAGAGGAGAAAGTATGGATCGATGTCGGACAGCCCTTGCTATAGACCGTACTCTTACAGATCGGGGAGAAAGGAGAAAGGCTCAAAAAGAAAGGAGAAGGATTGCTGAAGTTACTTCTTGGCAAGGCTGGCTTTGATTTTGACCTGCTCTTCGGTACGAGCACAGATATTCTTGGTACAAACAAAAAAGCTACAATCCATGACCACGTTGCCAGATTTGGAAGCAACAACACCAACATCAACAGAGACTTCTTTCATGTCTTTGGAAATCTTCTTATCCTTGTGGCCCAGTTGCGTCTTTTTGACAGAGATCCCCGAAGTGGCAGAGACTTTGCATCGAAAAGGAGCTTGTGGATGGACTTTGGTTGCCAGCTTCGTAAGCACGATGCGAAATCCTGCTTTGCCAGCCTTTCCTTTTTTCAGGACGACCTTTTTGGCAGTAATTTTGTACAATGTCTTGACGTCCACAGATCCGGCCTCAACATCGTGGAGGGAGCCAAAGATAGCCCCAAACAAGGCAACTGTTACTACAGAAAATAGCCACTTCTTCATAAGAAAACTCCTCTTTCCGGTAAATACGTCGGACCCATCAATGACCCGAGTGACAATGTTTCTACAACATGAAATTTCAGTGAAATGTTTTGCATCCTCCCCAACTGTTTAGATCTCCCTACACAGGGAGTGCGTTGGCAAGGTTCTCTCCACACATTAAGCAGAGTGTTGGAACATCCTCTTTGAATACAGTCCATTACAAAATCATTCGAGAAGGGAACGCCTCTCCACAGATGGGAGATGGGGCTTCCCCCCCTAGATAAAAAACTATAAAAGAGTATACTTCCAACGCCTTGAAAGGCAAGAGAAGAAGGGTCAAAGACCATCTGCTCCGAACTCCCCACAAGAGGCAAACACGTCGTATGATGCAAGTATTCCTTACTCCTGAAAAGAAGCGAGGCTCTCGCCGCTTTGGCTGCTGTGAAAATAGTCCTATCCTTTTACACTGTCAACGAAGGAATCAAACAAAGAACACAAAAGTATGTGGAGCGATGGCCTTCCTCAGTGTTGCCTTCCATAAGGTTGATGTCAGCTTTGGACCAAGTAAAAAAAACAAGTTGACCTTCCACACTTCCTCTCCTGTTAATTCGCGGGAGGGCAGAAGATGTAACAAACAATCTTCTATTTTTATCGATATCAAGTGAGAAAAGAAGATCAAATATTATCCTATAGAGTTGATTATGTTTGATATTTGTACAAAGCAAGAGCAAAGGAAAGAGAGATGTTGACGAGACTCAAGTGGGCAAAACAAGACGAGACAAGCAGGTTTCATGTGGTGTTGCGAGTGAGCTTGGGCCTCTTGTTGGGATTGCTACTTTGGATAGCTCCGAAGGTGTCCCAAGCGGGCGAAAGCAATTTGCGGACAGGTGGGAAGCTGCTCCTTTCGAAAACCACCGTGGCAGACAATGAGACCTTTGATGTCATCGTGCCTGTTCAAAATAGTGGCACCGATGAGACAAGAAACAAACCATCAGGCACCCCTCGTTCTTTCTACTTGTATGTATACTTGGGAAGGAACCCTGGAGACTTGCGTAATGTAGGAGGCTCCAAACAAGTGTTGGTGGCGAGCCTCAAGGCCAAATCGATCACCCAGGTCAAGGTCTCCATCAAGGTCCCCGCGTACTGGCCTGTCGGAACATCTTATGTTCATGCTTTTGTTGATAGTTATGCCAACCTCGTAAGAAACGAAACGAACGAGCAAGACAACTATTCGTATGTGTATGGGCACTCCACGCCCGTTACCATTGTTCACAAACGCTCCAACTTAAAAACCTCAGGAAAGCTGGTCGCATCAAAGACCAAGAATTTGTTGGAGGGGGAACCCTTTTCTATCGACATCCCCATCGAAAACAACGGTGATGACGAGACCAGAAGCACTGTTACCGGAAACCCACGGACCTTCTATGTCAACTTGTATATCAGTCGCAGCCCAGGTTCTTTGGTTGGTGCAACATCCTTAATCCAAGTCATAACGGCCAGTCTGCCTGCTGGTGGGAAGCGCACAGTGCGCGTATCGGGCAAGATCCCCAAGAGTTGGCCTGTAGGAGCCTCCTATCTCCATGCTGTTGTGGATAGTTATGCCAACTATATAAAAAACGAATCGGATGAACAAGATAACTATTCTTATACCTATGGACACTCTATTTTCATCGATGTTGGCCGTGTTCGCTCCAACCTCAAAACCCGGGGACCGATCACAAGCAACCAAACCAAGCCAACCGAAGGGCAGAAGATCACCCTTCAGATCCCTGTGGAAAACAATGGAACGGATGAGACACGTAGGAGCATTGGTGCGACGGCCTCCACATCACGTTTTTATGTCACAGCGTATCTCGCGCCTCGTCCCGGCTCCATGAATGGAACCACGTCATTGGGAGGAGTGTGGGTCAACAGCCTGAAGGCTGGGGGCAAAGCCACAGCAACCATCAATGTGACAATTCCGATCAACACGCGCCCCGGTCAGTACTGGATTCATGCTCTCATCGATAGTTATGGCAACTACATCAGGAACGAGCAAAATGACAGTGACAACTATTCCTATACATACGGACACTCCCTCAAAGTTGAGGTGACACGGGCCCGCTCCAACCTTAAGACCCATGCCAAGATTGTCCTTTCAAACACCAAGCCCAATCCGGGAGAGCTGATCTCCTATACAGCAACGATCACCAACAATGGAACATCTGACACAAAGTCAGCTGTCAACGGCAGCACACGGACCTTTTATGTGGATTATTATATCTCACGATATCCCAGTTCTCTCACTGGTGCCCGGCACCTTGGACGAACTCTGACAAACTCGATGGCTCCGGCGCAGACACGTAAGGTTACACTCTTTGCTGCGATTCCAAGCAACTGGCCCAAGGGACGATCCTATATCCATGTCATTGTGGATGGATATACCAATCGTATCCGCAATGAAAATGATGAAACAGACAATTACTCTTATATCTATGGACACTCTGTCCCCATTAACATCGGCAATGACAGCACGCCTCTCACCAACCAATGGTCCGACCTGACCACACAAAGCAGCATTGTAACATCGCGTGCTCACCTCTCTGAAGGGCAACAGTTTACGGTTCAGGTGCCCATCCAAAATATCGGAATCGCCGAGACCTGGAACAAGGTGGCAGGCCAGTCCACCAACTTTAATGTGACATTCTACATCTCTCGCCTCCGTGATACTCTTGATGGTGGCACAGTGTTGGGCACTGTGTCGATGCCTTCCATGATGCCAAAAGACATCAACAATGCTGTACTCCAGACGACCATCCCCACGGGCTGGCAGGAAGGTACCAGCTATATCCACGTATTGCTCGATGGCAATAGCCACGTTCAGAACGAGCAAGATCTCAGCAACAACGTCTCCTATAAAAACAAGCACTCTCTCGCAGTCACGGTAAGCTACGCCTTCTCAAACTTACGACTGAGTGGAAAGATGTTGCCTTGCCAGAGCAAAGTTGAAGTGGGAGAACAGATCTGTGTTGATGTCCCCATCGGTAACTATGGACCGGCTGGAACCACCGCGAATTTTGCCGGGGTTCCTACCTCTCACACGACTTTGTTGTATCTCTCCCAATTCCCCAACAGCCTAGAAAATGCAGTCAAACTCACAACCGTGATCCACAGCCCATTGGGAGCGGGGGGACGGATCACCCCCAGGATATACGCAACGATTCCCAGCACATGGTACACGGGAACAGCCTACCTTCACGCTGTTGTTGATGGAACAAACTCCATACAAAATGAATCCAATGAAGGCGACAACTCTTCCTACCTGCTTGGTTTTTCCACCAAGATAGACATCTCAAAGCCCCATTCCAACCTCAAGACAGGAGGAGCCATCAAGCTAACGAGACAATCCTTTGAAGTTGGGCAGCAAATTCGCCTCTCTCTGAACTTAGAAAACAATGGAATCGCGCCAGCTCTCAACAGCTTTGCAGGCACACCTGTGCGTTATACGGTATCTTTCTATCTCAGCACCCGGCCCAATACTTTGGCAGGTGCGACAGCGATCGGCTCCATCACAACGGACTCTCTCTCCGCAGGTGGGAATACAACAGTCACACACTCCTTTGTCCTCCCTGCAACCTGGAGCCCTGGAACATCCTATATCCACGCTCGCGTTGACTCATCCAATACAATCAAGAACGAATCGAACGAAGGGGATAACACCTCGATTCGATACGGTCACTCCACCAGCATCACCGTTACTCGTGGCACATCAAATCTGGTAACAGCATCCCAGATCACTCTCTCTACAACGACAATCAAGCAAGCTGGCTATGTGCGTGTGACGGCAGCCGTCAAGAACACAGGCAACACGGAAACATTCAATACATTTGGTGGAATCCCCTCCCCCAGCACAGTCTATTTTTATATCTCCAAACGACCCGACAGTATCCTTGGAGGAACACAGCTAGGGACGGGGTCCATCATGAGCCTTGGCCCAGGTGGTATTGAATCCGTATCTATCACTGTACAGATACCAGCAACCTATCAAGTGGGTAGTGCCTATATCCACGCTCACGTTGACGGTGCAGACAACGTGAAGAATGAGTTGAATGAAGGAGATAACTACTCCTACCAAAAGAGCCACTCACGAGCTGTTACCATACAAGCAAAAACAACCCCTGGCACAACCAATGGCCTATCGAATTTAAAGTTGCGTGGCAAGATAACGGTATCCAAAACTGTAGTCGGTGACGGGGAAACTTATTATATATACGCTCCCATCCATAATGCAGGGCAAGTCATTACCGCCAGCAAGGTCAACGGCAGCCCCATCAGCTTCTATGTGCATGCCTATCTATCGCGCAACCCCAAGGATATCACAGGGGCAAGCCGTCTTGGTGGATGGCTGTACAATGCTCTCGCTGGCGGAGCCAACCTCGATGCAGCCTGGTCCGTTAAGATACCAAAGAACTGGCCCCAAGGACAAAGCTATATCCATGTCTTTGTCGATAGCTATGCCAACCGAGTACGCAACGAATCCAGTGAGGCGGATAACTGGTCCTACCAGACCGGCCACTCGACAACCATCCGTGTCGAGCACCGTCGCTCCAACCTCCGGACCAATGGCATACTTAGCCTTGACCGCAAAAAAGTTCGGGACGGTGACTATGTCAAAGTAACGATACCCATCATCAACAACGGCTCAGACTGGACCCGAAACAGCTCTGGTGCCCTCTCTCAGCACCATGTCTACCTCTACTTAAGTCGGCTACCTGGCACACTTGCTGGCGCGACACTTCTGAAAGGTGTCTGGGTCCCTCCCTTGAACTCCCAAGAAAAGACAACGGCTGAGATGAGTGTGCAAGTGCCCAAAAGCTGGGCTCCAGGAACAAGCTATATCCACGCCTTTGTCGATGGCTATGGCAACTATGTCAAGAATGAAACCAACGAAGAGGATAACTACTCGTTTGTCTACGGACACTCCGCAACAATCACGGTAGAGAGTCGTCGCTCAAACTTACGCACAGCCAGTGTGGTCAAGACCTCTCAATCATCGGTCAAAGACGGCGACTATATCAACATCCAAGTGCCTGTACTCAACAATGGAAATGAGACAACACTCAACGCTGTGGGTGGCTCAGCAACACGTCACCATGTCTATGTCTATCTGAGTAAAACTCCGGGCTCACTAGCAGGCGCAACGCTTCTGGCAGGAGCCTGGCTCGATCCTCTACGTGCCGGGGAACGGGCAACAGCCACCATAAGAGCCAGAATCCCATCGGGATGGGCCACAGGAACAAGCTACATCCACGCCTTTGTCGATGGCTACGGAAACTATGTCAAGAATGAAACCAACGAAAACGACAACTACTCTTATGTCTACGGACACTCCGCCAAGATCCAGGTGATACGACGTCGCTCCAACCTGCGCACCTTTGGAGCTGTGACGCTCTCTCACGCAACCCGAAACGACGGAGAATACCTAACTGTCACTGTCCCTGTGATCAACAACGGTGACGACAGCACACGAAGTTCAGTGAATGGAGCCCTCGCCACCTATTATGTCCGAGTTTATCTCGCACCACGTTCAGGGGACCTGAGCAGGGCTGTCTATTTGGGACAACAGTTGCTCAAGCCACTGCATTCAGGAGAAACAACATCAGCCCAACTCAATGTACGTATCCCGATCAATACCAACCCGGCACGTTGGTACGTTCACGCCTGGATTGATGGCTACTACAATCGTATCAAAAATGAGTCCAACGAAAACGACAACTACTCCTATGCCTACAATCACTCTGCTGTCCTGAATGTGACGCAGACCCGCTCCAACTTAAAGACCTATGGCAACCTCACCTCCAACGCGAACACATACAGCAAAGGTGCAGCCATTCTTGCCACGATCCCTATTCAAAATGCAGGGACTGCAGAGACCTTGACAGCTGTAGGTGGCACCCCACGCAGTTTCTATGTAGGACTCTATATTTCACGACACCCCAGCAGCTTAAGTGGAGCCAGCCTGATCAAGCGTGTACTTATCGATTCCATGAAGGCGGGTGCCAAAAAGAGTATTCAGATCTCGGGCAATATCCCAACATCCTCTGCCTGGACACAAGGTGGACCGATCTATCTTCATGCCTTTCTCGACAGCTATGCCAACTACGTCAAGAACGAATCCGATGAGACCGATAACTACTCCTATGCCTACGGTCACTCTGTCCAAGTCACCTTACAAGGCACACCTGGGACGACCCCCAAATGGTCAAACTTGGCAGGAACAGGACTTGTTCGCAGCGACAAACAAACCCCATACGAAGGTGATACCATCACTCTCTCCTTCCCCATCCAAAACAACGGTAAAGAGTTGACCTTAAACAAGCTCAATGGAGTCGCCGCCAACTTTAAAGTGCGGTTCTACATCGCTCCCAACGCGACCAATTTGATAGGTGCTGTCAATCTTGGTGAGACCAGCATCTATGCGATGCAACCAGGGGCTTCCGAGACAGCGGTATGGCACGCGAGAATTCCTGCAGCCTGGCCGTCGGGCAAGGCTTATCTTCACGCCCAGATCGACCCGGCCAACGCCGTTGGCAACGAAGACAATCGCTTGGACAATATAAGCTTCTACACCAACCTCTCCACCACCATTATCATTGGCTCACGGGCGTCGAACTTGCGCACAAACATCCCGTTACTCGCCAAACCCAGCAAAGCAGCTCTGGGGGATCGAGTCAATGTGAACCTTTCTGTGTTGAACAACGGTGATGATATCACCCGCGACACTTACAACGGTCGAGCCAGACCATTTACAGTCGATCTGTATATCTCCCAATCGCCCAACGCTCTCACCTCCGCAGTGAAAGTCAAAACTGTCAACTTTGCGGCCTTGGGCGCGAATGCGACAAGCTCCGCGATTGTAGAGATCACAATACCGACCAACTGGGCCACCCAGACAGCATATATTCATGCGGTGATTGATCCCAACAATGCCATTACAAATGAGTCCAACGAAGGAGACAACGGCTCGTGGCAATATGGCCACTCTGCCGTGCTTCAGCTCAGCATCCAACGTTCCAACCTTCTCACGTACAAGACGATTAGCCTATCAACTTCAACGGTAAGCCACAACGTAAATGTGACAGCAATTGTTTATATTGAAAACAACGGTGCCTACACAACCTTAGACAGTATCGGTGGCCGACCCGCTCGGCATCGCGTCGATCTATACATCGGACGTTATGCCAATGGTTTGAGTGATTCGACAAAGTTGGGTTCAGCCACCGTCGATGCGCTCGTGGCATCCGGAAAAGCAACGGCAACGATTCAATTTAGCGTTCCCGCCACATGGCCGACAGGACAGGCTTATATTCATGCAGTGCTTGATGCTGGTTCGGCCATCGGGAATGAAAGTAACAAAGGAGACAACTACTCCTACCAACACTCGCACTCAACGACATTCGTGGTGAGTCAAAGCTTCTCCAACTTGGCAACCTCGGCCAAGGTGACCTCATCCAACACCAGCCCAAAAGCTGGTAGTTTTATCTATGTCACTGCAAAAGTCACAAACAAGGGACAAGAAGAAACATTAAATGCTCTGCGTGGTTCATCCACAACCAGCCTCGTTTATCTGTGGCTGAGCCCTGTCATTGGCAACAATGGGGGCAGCAAACTCGGCTCCTTCACGATTCCCTCCTTAAAACCGAAGGAGTCGCATACCGTGAGTTTCTGGGTACAGATCCCCACAAAATGGCCTCCAGGATCTGCGTATTTGCACGTCCAAGTGGATGCCACCAACACTGTCAAAAACGAATCGAATGAAGGTGACAACTGGTCGTATTCAAACAACCACTCTTTGCCCATTCAAGTGGACAAGGTGGGAGCCCCCCCGAGTACTTCGGGAACCAGTAACCTGCGAACAGGCAAAGCCATCACACTCAACCAAGCCAACCCTTTCGATGGACAGAAGGTCACCGCGACCATTGATATCTATAACAATGGACAGGCCGTCACTGCCGACAAAGTGAATGGAACAGCTCGGCTCTTCTACGTCGATATCTATATTTCAAAACAAACGGGAACACTGACAGGCGCAAGCAGAGTCGGACGAGTTCAGATTCAACCCCTCGCTGGTGGTGCTCATGTTATCCTCCCCTTCCAATTTACCATCCCTGTCAATTGGAAGGGGACCGCTTATATACACACCTTTGTCGATAGCTATGCCAATTACATCAAGAATGAGTCGGATGAAAACGATAACTTCTCCTACAGAACAGGCCACTCCCTCACGATCACGATCCGCCAGAAGCGTTCGAACCTCCGAATTTATAGCAAGATCGTAGCTTCCAAAACATCGCTGATTGCAGGGCAATACTTCGACGTCAGTGTGACTGTTGAAAACAATGGCACAGACACCACAAGAAGTGCCGTCAACGGTCCCCCTCAAACCCATTATCTGTATCTCTACCTGGGAACACAAGCACAAACAACAAGTGGCGCAGCGACACTCATAGGTGCCTATCTTCCGGTACTGAAGGCAAAGGAAAAGTTCACTCAGACCTTCCATGTAAGGGTGCCCACAACTTGGAAAGCAGGCACGGCTTATCTGCACGCATTTGCAGATGGTTATGGCAATCGAATCCGCAACGAGTCGGACGAAACGGACAACTACTCTTATCGCACCAATCATTCAACCCAAGTCACCGTCGGGCAAAGCAAGTCGAATGTTCGTACAGGTGGAGAGATTACCCTGGACAAGAAGTCAGCGACGGACGGATCTTATGTCAACATGACAGTTCCTGTGTGGAACAATGGTGCCGACCTGACCCGAACAGGAATTGCCGGAAGCCCTCGCTCCTTCTATGTTCGAGTCTATCTCAGCCGCACCAACAACACGCTGACAGGAGCCAAGTACCTGGGCCAAGTGCTGGTCAATGCGTTGCCCGCTGGAGGTCGAAGTCTTGTCTCGCTTCGAGGATTAATTCCAGCCAATTTCCCCACAGGCAAAGCCTACATTCATGCCTGGACTGACGGCTACTACAACTATGTCAAAAATGAATCAAATGAGGCAGACAATTACTCTTATGTCTACCAACACTCCACAACCCTTACGATCACTCATAGCCGTTCCAATTTAAAGACATATGCAGGGCTTTTTGTTTCCAACAGTGCCCCCACATCAGGTCAGTATATCGATGTAAATATTCCCATTGAAAACAAGGGCATCCGAGAGACCTTGAATGCCATCGAAGGTACTCCCATCACACACTATGTGCGTGTCTATCTCGGGAAAAACCCCTCCAGTTTGAGTGGGGCAGTCAACTTGGGTGGGATGTATGTTCAATCCTTACAGCCCGGTCAGAAGACCATCGCCCAGCTTTTGGTAAAGATCCCTAAAAACTACGCAGGACAGTACTATGTTCATGCATTTGTTGACGCAACCAACCGCGTGCGTAACGAATCCGATGATACAGACAACTACTCCTATGTCTCTGCACACTCTGCGGTGATCTTTGTCAACCAAAAACGCTCCAATA
This sequence comes from Myxococcales bacterium, assembly GCA_027005175.1. Classification (GTDB taxonomy): domain Bacteria; phylum Myxococcota_C; class UBA6777; order UBA6777; family UBA6777; genus M3003. The sequence goes on along the minus strand of JALTMC010000474.1, from coordinate 3,636 downwards.
TCCGCACCAGCCAGCGCATTACATTGTCGGCCAGCCAGGTCCGCGCGGGACAAAAAATAAACGTCACAGTTCCGATCATCAATGCCGGTTCCGACGTCACTCGCTCTTCCTTGGCCGGTGCCCAAGTTGGCTTCACTGTCACGATCTACATGGGTCCCAACGCAGTCAGCTTCTATCGTGCGATCAAGGTTGGAACCTTCTCTGTTGGTGTCCTCACGGCATTGGGACAAACCAGTAAAACTGTAAGTGTCACTGTCCCAAGCAGCTTTAATGGCAACTACTGGGTGCATGCTTTTGTTGACTCTGCCAACAACGTCCGAAACGAATCGGATGAGAAGGATAATCGCTCCTACCAACTGGGCCATTCTGCACCACTCGGCGTCAACCAGTTGCGTTCCAATTTGTTGACCAACGGTTCACTGTCCGTCAACAACAAAAGCCCCCAAGAAGGGGGATTACTGACCATCACTGTCCCTGTACGCAACAATGACATTGACACAACACGTTCGGCAGTAGGTGGAAATGCGGTGGGCTTCGACACTTGGATCTATATCTCAAGCTCACCCAGTTCACTGGCAGGAGGGGCACTTGTAAGCCGAGTCAATGCGTGAATATCACCTGCTCCAAGGGCCGCATTTGCGAAGCATCTACCGGCAAATGCATCGATGACCGCTGCGCCTATGTCACCTGCCCAAGCGGCGACTATTGCCGCAACGGGTCCTGTTACTCGGACCTCTGCGGCGGTCGCTGTACCTCAGGCCAACGCTGCTGGAATTACGGTTATTGCGTTCCCAACAATTGCTATTTCTTCGGATGCCCCACAGGTCAAGTTTGTCAAAACTCACAATGTGTACAAAACCCATGCGCCAGTAAATCCTGTGCAACAGGTGAGTTCTGTCGCAACGGTCAATGTATAAAGAGTTGTGCCACAGTCACTTGCTCCACAGGTCAATTTTGTAGAGATGGAAAGTGCGAGACCAACCCATGCAGCGGGAAATCCTGTCAGAGCGATGAAGTGTGTGTGAATGGCTCTTGCATCAAGAATAACTGCACCAAGGTAAACTGTCTTGCAGGCCAACTCTGCAACTACTCCACAGGCAAATGCTACGACAACCCCTGTAACGTAGTCTCCTGTCCCACAGGAGAGATCTGCCGCAACGGCAGCTGTTATAAGTCGACCTGCTCCCAAACCTGCCCGTCCGGACGTGTCTGCGCCAACGGACAGTGTGTTGAAAACAACTGCTACACTTTCGGATGTGGAACCGGTCAAATGTGTGTACAAGGGCACTGTGTCGCGAACCCCTGTGCTGGAAAGCAGTGCGCTTCCACAGAGTATTGCTGGCAGGGACAATGTATCAAGTCATGTGCTCTTATCACCTGCAACCAAGGCGAGATCTGTATCCAAGGTAGCTGCCGAAAGCACTCATGTGCCGGTGTATCCTGCAAGTCTGGAGAGATCTGCAGCAACGGCAAGTGTATCACCAACCCATGTACTGGAAAGACATGTCCCAAGGGTCGTGTCTGTGACACTGCCACAGGAACCTGTGTCTACGACTCTTGTTACAATGTGACATGCCCAAGCCGCGCACAATACTGCCGAAGTGGTACATGCTACGCCTACTCTTGTGCCGCAACATGTCCCAAAGGATTTGTCTGCTATAGAAACTACTGCCGTGAAGACAACTGCTATACCTACGGTTGCCCCTCAGGTCAGATCTGCTTGAACAACTCATGCAAAGCAAACCCCTGCACAGGTATACGATGTAGTGCCGGTGAATTCTGTTCAGGTGGACAATGCATAAAGACCTGTGCAAGCGTAAGCTGCCAGTCTGGTGAGATCTGCAACAAAGGGGTTTGTGGGAAAGATCCATGTGCCGGTAAACAATGTGCCAAAGACCAGATCTGCATTGCCGGCACCTGCCAAACCAACAAGTGTGCCAAGGTGGTCTGTGGCACCGGACGTATCTGTGATTCAGCATCCGGAAATTGCATCGACGACCCATGTTGGGGTGTACAATGTCCCGGCTCCCAACTCTGTCGTCGCGGAAACTGCTTCACTTCACCTTGCCAACCCGCCTGTCCCACAGGCAAACGCTGTGTCGGGAATAGCTGTGTCGAAAACAATTGCTACACCACCGGTTGCCCTGCCAAACAGATCTGTCGTGCCGGAGTCTGTGAGGCCGACTTGTGTGCCGGAAAAACATGCTCCAGTGGTGAATTCTGCCGCCTTGGCAAATGCATCAAGACCTGCGCTGGTGTCACCTGTGCCAAGGACCAGATCTGTAACAAAGGTACTTGTGAAGCTGATAAATGTGCAGGCAAAACATGTCCGAGTGGTGAGATCTGCTACGACGCCACCTGCATCACCGACAAGTGTAAAACGGTGAAGTGCGGCAAAGGCCGTATCTGTGATATTCCCACAGGAAATTGCATTGACGATCCTTGTAACTACGTCACTTGTACAACAGCCAACGCAAGTTGTCGCGCTGGAAACTGCTACGGTGATACCTGTGACCCTGCCTGCAAGTCCGGAGAGACATGCCGCGCTGGTACATGTGTTGAAGATAACTGTTATACCAACGGTTGCCCCATAGATCAGATCTGTGTCAAGGCAAAATGTGAAGTGGATGCATGCAGCGGAAAACAGTGCGGAACCCGTGAATTCTGTCGCAATGGAAACTGTATCAAGTCTTGCTCTAGCGTACGATGTCAGTCCGATGAGATCTGTAGATCCGGAAAATGCGAGATCAACAAGTGTGCTGGTGTCCAATGCCTGGCCGATGAATACTGCAAAGACGGCTCTTGCGAAAAAACCAAGTGTGGCAATGTGACCTGCGGAAAAGGCCGCATTTGTGAGAACTCCTCTGGCAAATGCATTGATGATCCCTGTCTTCGTATCCAATGCCCCTCGGATGAGATTTGCCGCAATGGCGACTGTTATCGACGCCCACAACCAGAAGAAGAAGTCACCTCTGAACCCACGAGCGAAACACTCTCTGAAAATGTGACAGAAGCTGACGGTGGCACTTCCCAAGAATCAACGGTTGACGAAGCCAACAAAGACAATACCAGCAAGGAAGATGTCACCCAAGACGACTCTGGAAGTAACGACAAAAACAGTGGAACGGAAAACAAACCCGAGCAGCCTCTAGGTGATCTCCCCGCTCCTCCCGAAGGCTGTGGTTGCAACCAAACCTCTACCCCCATGCTACCCGTTTTCCTCCTCCTCTTTGGAGTCCTCGCTCTCTTCACCAACCGCCGCCACCTCCAACAATAACCGTCACCTCTCCTACGAAAAGCGATGGAATTACTTCGCCCACAAGCTTGACGAACGTTCTGCTACAGCATGCAAACCCCGACACCCCACAGCACTGAGAGCCTCCGGTCCCTTTGCGAGAAGGAGGCCGTCTCCGTTGTCATTGATAGCTTGTAACTCATCATTGACTGTGTGATGAGCTATATCGTCGCCCCCCGCCCCCTCACAGAACCGAGATTCTCGCCCCCCCTTGCGACAAGGGAAGAATTGGGGCACTGTGCCTCTATTTTCACGCACCTCGTCTGCGGCATAATCCAAAAGAAACCACCCCAAAGACGGTGTCAAAGCCATGAGATACCGGACGATAGAGACTTATGTTC
>JALTMC010000473.1 GCA_027005175.1 Myxococcales bacterium | reverse complement strand
ATTCCTAACCCAGAATAGGGATGGGAATCGCAATTTAAGCGTTTGAACCTATCAACTTGCGGATGCGACGACACCCGAGCTTTTCCCTGTTTTGTTTGGTCCACTTGCTTGGTGGCTGCTTCTGTCGAAAGTCTAACATGCTCCTCTCTGGCTGAGTTTCTTATCGTCATTGGGCTCTCCAAACTGTGGCTCCCTCCTATGTCGAATCCAGCGTTCTGAATGAAGTGAATGAGTGTCCAGATCTGGGACACTGTGTGTCTTGATTCTGGACACTCGCTCTCTTGCTCATTGTGTCTTCCCCTCTTTTTCCCTGAGTCATAGAGTCCCTCTTTGAGTGAACTTTCTTTGTTTTTTCTCTCTTAAATTACGGAAAGAACTTGGCTTTCGAGAATTCTTTCTTCTGGATGTCTCTGCTCTCATTTCATCGTAAGTGTGGGTTGGCACATGGTGTGCAGAGGGGGAGAGCAGTGATTGACACACTCTTACCAAAGGAGACATTCTCATGATTTCTTCAGCATTCGACAATGGCTTTGCACCTTTTCCCAAAACATCCAACACAACAGCATCCACAAAGCCCGATACGGGTACTTCTACAAAGCAAGCTTCCCAAAAACAGACACCTACATCACCAGCGTCGGTGGCTTCGAAGACTTCGTATGAGTCTGGAACATCGAGAACTTCGTTGTCCACCTCGAAACGCAGTGTGCGAACAGATCCATCAGCTTACGACCGTCGGAGTCGTCGGGCCCGAATCAGGGCCAAAGACAATGCTTTTGTAGATACGTTTGTGAATGTTTTTAACGCGCTTCGTACACTCGGTGTCAATGCAGGCCAGGTTGCTACTAGCCTTGGTGTGCTAAAAAAAATGGGTGTCGTGGATAAGAATGTCGTATTGGCGTTGAAAAGTGTGTTTCATTCGAAGAGTATGGGGACTTTGCCAACCGCGTTGGCCAAAAAACTCGCAACGGCTGGCGCGGATTTGACTATCGTAAGCAAAGCTCTCACTGCTTTGGGTGGGATGCTCAGTGTGGCTGTCGCTCTTAAGAAAGGAAACTATCCTGCTGCAGCGGCAGAAGCTTATAAAGCAGGTATGAGTATGTCCAGAACACTCGGCTCTGCTGTTGCTTGGAATGCGGTGCAGACACTCTTGAAAGAACTTGTTCCCGGTTATGCGAACAGTCGTTTTGCAAGTTTTCTTGGAGCACTTGATCTCATCAATCTGGGTGGTCTCGGGGTCGAAGCTATAGGCGTACTCGTCAAACAATGGAAAAAAGGTATGTCCATCAAAGAGCTGGACCAACTTGTGAAGACAATGAAAAAATCGGGCGCAGGGGCTTTTGTGAGTATTGGTGAAAAAGCAGGGGCAGATGCATATGACATCTATCATCAACTCAAAACATCGGGGCGTGGTAGTTACCAAGCTTATGTTCCCGAGTTCTGGCAACGTTGGTTCACTCGGTAAGCACACCAAGTCCATTCAAACCAAGCTATTCAAGCCAAGCAAGCCAAGCCCACTCAAACCAAGCAAGCCTATTCAAACAAGCCCACTCAAGTCAAGCCAAGCTAAGTAAGCCCACTCAAGTCAAGCCAAGCTAAGTAAGCCAACCAAGCCCATTCAAGTCAAGCTAAGTAAGCCCACTCAAGTCAAGCCAAGCTAAGTCAATCTCACTTGTTTGGTCGTTGATTCTGGCTGGGCTTTTTCGGTGTTTTGTTTTTGGGGAAAGGTGCTGAGTTCCGTTGGGTGGCTATGCTTTGATACGTTTCATTGTTGGGTCATACATGGGTCGTACGGATACTTGTGCAGGGTATCGTTTTCCAGCGATCTCAACTTCCCAAGTCCCGCTTTGAATATATTCTTTGTCGATGGGTTGGTCTGCTTCGATCATGGCGAGACCCACAGCACCTCCGAGGGTAAAGCCATAAGATCCTGCTCTGACATCTCCAACGGGCTTACCATTTCGAAGTACGATCTCTGCGTGGTAGAGTAGGGGTTCTGGGTCTTTGACAAGTACCTGTAACAAACGCCTGGGCCATGGCGCGAGAGCTTTCTTTTTGATGCAGCTTTGTTTGCCTATAAAGTCATCAGGGTGTTTTAAGTTGACAGCAAACCCCAAGCCCACCTCGTATGGATCATCTGTGTTATCGATATCGTGTCCGTAATCGCGGTAGCCTTTTTCCATACGAAGGCTTGATAATGCTTTGAGACCTGCATGGCGCAGGCCGAATCTCTTGCCTGCTTCAACGATACGGTCATACACATGTGTGGCTTGTTCAGCGGGAATATTCAGTTCATAACCCAGCTCTCCCAAATAGGTGATGCGAGTACAGATAACTCTAGCATAGCCTATATCGATCTCACGAACCGTACGAAATGGAAAAGCTTCATTCGAAAGGTCTGTGGTGGTGAGGCTTTGTAGCAGCTCTCTGGAGCGCGGCCCCTGAATATTTAATTGTCCATAGCTGGAGGTCACATCCACAACATAGGCTTTGGCGTCCTCTGGAATATTGCGCTTCATCCAGGTTTCTACATGGCGATGCATGGTGTCTGTTGCTATCACCATAAACTTCTCTTTCGAGAATTTTATGACTGTCAGATCAGCTTCTAGCTTGCCACTGTGATTTAACCATTGTGTATACGTGATCATTCCAGGGGTAGCATCAACATGATTGGCAGAGATATAATTTAATACCTTTCCTGCATCGGCTCCGACTACAAGAAATTTGGGCATAAAAGTCATGTCCATCAGGATTACACCTTCACGACATGCTTCATGTTCCGCCTGCCACCAGGGAAACCAGTTCTGGCGACCCCATGATAGCTTTTCAACGATGGGTTCTTCTCCTTCAGGGGCGTACCAGTCTGGGGACTCCCAGCCACTCACATCTTTGAAGTACGCACCTTGTGCGGCTAAGCGATCGTGAAATGGAGACTTCTTTGCCCCCCGGGCTGTTTGAGGTGACCGGTTGGGATAGTGGCACTGATAAACAAGTCCAAGTGTCTCAACAACGCGCTTGCTTCGATACTCAGGGTTTGATTGATAGGGGTGAAGGCGATCGATATTCATCCCGGTGACATCAACATCAGGGCTACCTGTGATGATCCAGTGAGCGAGAACCTTGCCCAGCCCACCACCTGTGATGATGCCAACAGAGTTGAGGCCAGCCGCTACAAAGTAATTCTTTAACTCGGGTGCTTCTCCGACGATCGGGTTCAGGTCGGGAGTAAAACTCTCTGGGCCACAGAAGAATTTCTTGATACCCAATTCCAACGTAATGGGAACACGGCTCATCGCTCTCTCCAAAAATGGTCCCATTCTTTCCCAGTCTGGAGGGATCTCAGCAAAGGAAAAATCATGAGGGATCCCTTCGATCTTCCAGGGAGCACACTCTGGCTCAAATAAGCCGATCATGAGTCCACCAGATTCTTCGCGGTAGTATCCGTGACAGGAGGGATCTTCAAGGATGGGTAGATCTTTGGGGAAGTCTTTGTAGGCTTCTGTGATCAAATAATAGTGTTCTGCCGCCTGGTTGGGGATAGTGACTCCCGACAATGCTCCAAACTGTCTCGCCCACATCCCTGCACAGTTCACAACATGCTCCGCTTCGATGTTGCCTTGCTTTGTGGTGACTCCTGTTACACGACCTCGCTTTGTGGTGACACCTGTGACAGAGATATTCTGGATGATGGTAGCTCCTTTCTGTCGGGCTCCTTTGGCCAGGGCCATGGTGACATCAATTGGATTGACCTTGCCATCCTCTTTGCAGTAAAAGCCCGCCAGGATGTCATCGATCTTTGCGAGAGGAAAAAGCTCTTTGACCTCTTGTGGTGAGATCTCCTCCACATCCAACCCACACCATCGATTAAATGCGGCAACGCGACGATACTCTTCCAGGCGATCGAGGTCAGCAGCGACTTCAATGAAACCAACAGCTTGAAAACCTGTTGCCTGACCTGTTTCTGTTTCGAGCTTACTGTAGAGGTCACGGCTGTATTTGCGCATCTCGATCGATGTCTCGGAGGTCGAGCCAAAGGTGGTCATGAGCCCCGCAGCATGCCAGGTTGTACCCGAGGTCAGTTGACTTTGCTCCAAAAGCACCACATCGGTCCATCCCATATGTGCGAGGTGATATGCGACAGAGCAGCCTATAATTCCGCCTCCAACAATAACCACATGGGCTCTCTCTGGGATGTTGGTTGTCAAATGATTCATTAGAAAAAAAAACCTCTTATGTTGTGGGCGTGGAAATCCTCTTCAGAATGTACAATACAACTACTTTGTCGCTCAAGCCTTGAGAACCTTTTATGTGAGGTGTGATGGGATTTTTTGTAAGAGAGGTACAAAAGCAGAATCAATGAGCCATTTTACACTGGTTTCTGGA
>JALTMC010000472.1:3365-4385 GCA_027005175.1 Myxococcales bacterium | reverse complement strand
CATTGAGGATAAAAATGAGCTATCTCCCCATCATTATATAAGGCTTTACCTTTTTCCATATCCCAAAGTGCCGATGACGATTCTTGCGAAGAATTGTTATCGGCTGCTGTTCTCTCTGGAAGGCCACCAACCATACCCCAAGGAGAAAGTCTTCCTAAATCATTCCCACAGATCCTACAGAACTGAGCAATAGGTCGATTATAGTGTTGACATTGTTTGCATTGTTGGACTGTGCGTTTACAGTCTGGACAGAATGAATGTCCAGACTGTACTCCAAGTCCACACTTTGAATGGAACGAAAACAAACAATGGGAAGTTACTTCACTAAATTCTTTCATAAAAGACTTTTTCTGAACATTAACATAAAAATGTTCCATTAGAGAGTACCAGAGAAGTGAACAGTATATGATCTCTTTTTTGGATCAATATATCACAGTTTCGACATTCGTCAAGGAAAATCAATCGATAAGTGCTCAAGTCACACTTGATTTGTTTGCGGTAAAAGAGGAAGTGACGAAAGCATGGGCCAAAGGAAAGATGCCCCCTCCCAGTTCGTCCATATTTCACATTGACCCAACATTCCGCACCACCTTTTTGACAACCTGAGATATATAGGGTTCGTTCAGATGGTGCGACCAGCCAGAGAGAAACCATGCAACACTTTTGGGCAGACACGCGGGCCTCCCCACATGCATAACCGCAACAATTCTAAGCACATAGAGACGACCCATATATTCGCCCTGAATTCGATCTGTTGCATTTTAGACCTCTCTCATCCGATCGGTTTAAACGGACCCGTATCACCACCTCCTTTTTCATCGGACCAGCATTGACTGGTCGCTTCCGACACGCACTAAATAAAGAGACAGAAGCTTACTTCAACGAGGTTCGATGGGGTGAGCATGCATTGGAGGTAGCTTGGCACCCTGAAGCTCTTGTAGCACTTCGCCGGGCAGTGGAAACCATCGTAGGCTCTCAAAGTCTTCGGGTAGAGGTGGGTCCTGAAGAGTGAGATCAGAG
>JALTMC010000472.1:0-3355 GCA_027005175.1 Myxococcales bacterium | reverse complement strand
ATGTAAAAAACTACTCAGAACAAAAAGCAGAAGGTGTGAAGAGCTAATACGAAGTCCACATGAACAGTGTAGAAAGAGGAACACTTCAGTCGATGGATGAGATGCAGTTACCTTGCTGTGCTATGTATGCCAATTACCCGGACTTCGTATAACCGGATTAACGAAGATCGATGGGGTAAGCATGCCTTGGGAAAAGCGGAAAGTCTGAAGAGTCAACCGGATGAATGAGGCTCGATGGGGTGAGCATGCCTTGGGAAAAGCGGAAGGTGTGGAGAGCGAACCGGATTAACGAGGTTCGATGGGGTGAGCATGCATTGGAGGTAGCTTGGAACCCTGAAGCTCTTGTAGCACTTCGCCGGGCAGTGGAAACCATCGTAGGCTCTCAAAGTCTTCGGGTAGAGGTGGGTCCTGAAGAGTGAGATCAGAGAAAGAAGTCAGGGATTCCTCCACAACACGTTCAGCATCGGCCAGGTAACTTTTTAAGGCATTCTCAGGCTCTGTGGTATGCCGGGAACGGTATTCAAACTTACCTGTACTGTATGTGATATCACGCAAGCACATAGGAGGTTGGGGGCGCTCTTTGCGATGGGTCCACAACCCCGTGGCAGGCTCGAACTTGTAATCGGGCAAGAGCTTCCAACCTTCGCTGGCAACGAAATGAACGGCATCAATGATAAAATTTAACACGGTCTCAGAAATAAAGTAATTGAAGTTGACTCGCACCCAACCCGGCTTGATGCCCTCACATTGTTTGAGAATAATGCGTTCAAAGGATTCCGATGTTGAATGATCGATGCCGAGCAAGCGATGTCCGTAGGGTCCTGCACAAGAGCAACCGCCCCGAGCCTGGATCCCAAACAGATCATTGAGCAACGCCACAACAAAGTTATGATGCAGGTATCCATCCTGATGTCGGACGGTAAAGGAGACAATCGACAGACGCCATGCCTCGTTATTACCAAGGAGGTCGATGTTGGGATTCTCTTTCCAGGATTGAATGGCTTGCTTGATAAAGGATTCTTCGCGGTCCCGGATCACGTTCCAACCAACAGACTCCTTGAGTTGAAAAACCAGTCCCGCACGAATCGATTCAAGTATCGCTGGAGTCCCCCCCTCTTCGCGATGTACAGGATCGTTGAGGTAGCGGTGGTGATCATCATTCACATAAGCCACAGTTCCACCACCGGGAGTGGCGGGTACGCGATTTTGAAAGAGCTTCTTCTTCGCGACCAAAACGCCGGGCGTTCCCGGTCCCCCCACAAATTTGTGGGGAGATAAAAAGATCGCATCTTTGTAGGCGAGGTGACTGTCAGGCCCATCACTCTGCATGTTCATTTCCATGTGCACATAAGGTCCGGCAGCGGCAAAGTCCCAAAAGGATAGGGTGTCATAGCGATGCAACAAAATAGAAATGCTGTGAGTGTCTGAGCCTACACCCGTAACATTGGAAGCTGCTGAGAAGCTCCCTATTTTGAGCGGGCGATCGTTGTATCGCTGCAGCTCCGACTCCAGGTGAACCAAGTCGATCTGACCGTCGAGGTTTTCTCGGATAGTGACAACATCCGCAAGGGACTCTCGCCAGGGAAGTTCATTCGAATGATGCTCATAAGGCCCGATGAAAACAACAGGTCTCTCTTCAGCTGGGATATGAGAAGACAGACCGTACTTCTCATCCAGATCAGCAGGGATCCGAATATTAAGAATATCCAAAAGCTTGTTGATAGCTCCTGTTGCCCCTGAGCCACAAAAGATCACCACATCGTCGTCGTTGCCACCCACAGCTTGATGAATAATATCACGTGCTTCTTCACGAAATCGAGTGGTTTGCAAACCAGTACCAGACGTTTCAGTATGTGTGTTTGCATAAAGAGGCATCACCTCATGACGGATATAGTCCTCGATAAAGGAGAGAGATCTCCCCGATGCTGTGTAATCAGCATACGTAAGTCTTCTCGGCCCATACGGGCCTTCAAGAACCTCATCATGCCCAATCACTGAATTCCGTATCATCTCTATCAAACGTTCACTATTTTCTTGCATATCGCACTCTCACTCCTTCAAACCTTCTCGCCTATAAGAAAGAAATGCCAGTATATCGAATCATCCAACTTTACGGGATATCACAAAAAAAGGGTAGGTCTGAGAGAAAGATTCCTGAAACAGAAATATCGAGGAAAGAGGCTGGAGAAAAACGAGCTTCTTACAGTGTTTGGGGAAATAGGTAGTATGGCTATAACATCGTTAGGCAGTCGGCGCTTTATATATCTGCATTTGAGAGCCGGTCAAGTTTTGGAGGAGATTTCTCTCAAGTTCTTCATGTAACTGCACTTGAGGATTTTGAACAAAAATTGAAATGCAGATATATTTCCTTCTGACTGCCTTAGGAAAAAAAATGGACATAACCCTAAATTGTTTCCTTTCGTGTGCAAGCTTACACAGGTTCCTCGTGGGGCTGAACCCCCACTCTGAGGAAGAAAAACCCGACGAAAGTCGGCTCAACCCTTTGGTTTCCCCCTGAAGAGTACGTTGTTCTGAGTGCGCGTTTGCGCGTACTTCTTATCCTCAGAGTGGGACTTTAGTCCCACGAATATTCAGGAGATTTCGCTATGTCCATTTCTTTTAGAGACTGTCTGGCTCCCCCCAAAATGACCCAACTATTGAACATTGAGTTTCCAGCTATACTTCAACCATTTAATTTTGAGAGACTTGTAGTTTTTACGAATAAAGTTGCGGTCTTTCTTGGGAGCAAACTTGGCTACAAACAACAGACGATGTTTGTATTTTTTCTGAGAGAAGTCTTTGCTAAACCAGTTAAACAGCTTCGACAAGTAAATGGTTTTCTTAGCCCGGTTCACCCTCAAACCACGAGTTGCTCGAAGATGTCTGCGGGTACCACGAGACATCATGCGATACAGATTGCGGCTTGTATAAGCGCGATTGGCCAAAGAAGGACAGCCGATCGATGCACAAACAATAGCAAAATGCAGTCGAGGATCTTTGAACTTGGGTCGCAAAATACCATGTTCAATGTCATTCAGTGTGAGCCATTTTTTCCCAACCTCATACTTCCACCCCTTCCAAAAATTGAGTTTTTTGGCTGCAACAGAGAATCTCTTTTGGGCAGAGCGAGAACGGGGCAAACGGTCCAGGACTGCACGAATCGTGATGGCATTGTAAGCATTGATCCAAAAAGCAAATCGAGCACGCCAGCCTTTGATTCTGCGAGCGTCGGTGTGTGCCAATCGACAAAGATAGTTGTCGAGTTTGTTGCGACTCTTCTTAAAACCGTTGTAGTTGACCTTCCCCCGTCGAACATACTTCTTCAACAAACGATCAAAGATCCGATGACGAAACC
>JALTMC010000471.1 GCA_027005175.1 Myxococcales bacterium | reverse complement strand
GTCAGAGCCTGTGTCAGAGGAAGAGTCCACACCTGTCGCTGTGGTGGAATTACAGGAGAACAGAGAGCCTGTAAAGAGACGCACCCTTCGACCACCAACGACCAATGAAGCCCTATTGCTACGGTTCTTTCAAGAACATCCTGGTGCTTATAGTGTGAAGGAACTGACGCACGAAACAGCGCTGTCAGAGAATGTTGTTCGTCGAAGCATGAAGCGGCTTGTGAAGCGAGAAGAGATGGTGACTCTCAAAGTTGGTCGAGGACAAACCTACTGGAAGCCTGAACATCGCTTTGCACCTACTGTAGGGGTGGTTCGTCCCATTCTCACAGCACCACCACAGGCTGACCGAGAGCATGCTTTTCAACTCGCTCGAAAAGCGTGTGATAGCACTATCTTTGGTTTGTGGCGTCACGAGATGGTGGAAGGTCCGACGTTGCAGTTTCTCCTGCTGTGGCGTGTCGTTTTGCTGACAGAGCGGGAACGTGGGTTGTTTCGAAAGGTGCGTGAGATTTTGGAGCATCCGGTATACTGTCATGCCTCCACAGGAGACTTGTTGATTCGAGATGCTACTCGCTATCTCCAGTTTTTGCATCACTATGACGGAGAGCTTCAGGAGCTTGGTGATCTGGGTACATTCTCGAACTGGACTCCAACCATCCCTGCTGAATTGGGCCTCTCGCGGCATGAACTCCAGTCCTTGAAGTCTCCTCAGGCGGTGAAAGAACGCTGTACCCGGTTGTTTGATTGCCCTGTCAAACAAACACGCCTTGTGGCGTTACCTTACTGGTGTTTTTCTCTGTGTCGGGCTGATGGCAAGAAGAGACCTTATTATGTGGATGCTCTCTTTGGAAAACCACTTCGACTTCCCCTCGATTAGATGGGAACTCTACTTGTTTTTTCTCCATACACCCTATTGATTTGAGTGTGTTCTATTTGTTTTTCTCCACACACGTTGTTGTATTTTTTCGACGAAGGAAGAAAGCAAAGAGCAAGCTTATGACCAAAAGTGAGACAGGAGAAGGCCATTGGGTGTGAGGTGTGAGTGCGATACAGGCGCAGCCAGAGCCCCGACGACGGAGCGGTGTTGAAGCCTCATCATTGCTCTGGCCACGGTTGCTCTTTCCTGGAGGTAGTCCTGCATCCTGTCTTCCTGAACTTCCAGGATCTTCGCGGCGAGAGTTTCCGGGATCTTCTTGTGGTTTGGTCCAACACTGGCCGTCTTTGATACAGAATGCTCCTGCAGGACATCGAATCTCTGTGCATGGGCTGGGAACACATCGACCTCTTTCACAGATGTTTCCGGTGTTGCATGTGGTCGCAGCGCAGAGGTCTTCGACACAGACGCCTTTTTGGCACACACCACCGACGGGGCAAGAGATGGCGGAGCAAGGGTCGGCAACGCATCGTCCTCGCACACATTTTTCTGTTGCTCTGCACTTTCCTTCTTCACACAACGCGAGGCACTTACCTTCTTTGCAGTACTCTCTCGCTTTGCATTGGATCTGGTAGCAAGGGCCATACACGCACTGATTGTTGCGACAGATCTCGCCCGCTTCACATGGCGTAGAGCAGCCCGGTCGTTGGCATCTCCCTTTGATACAGACGAGTCCTGTTCCACAAGCTGGATGGCAGGGTGGTGGGATACAATAACTTTTGATGCATTGGTATCCTCCTGGGCACTCTCCATTGCGGCAACTTTTGACACAATTTCCTTGCCTACAAGCAGCTGTCTTGCAGCTCTTGTCCGCGTTCTCATCGATCTTTCCGTCACAGTTGTTGTCGATCCCATCGCAGATCTCAGCTTGGGCTTTGGGGGCGTCACATGGGAGCCATTGACCCTTTTCACACCGAACCACCCCTTTCCCACATGCTGTCTCACAGGGGCGGGTGATCCCATCATCAACAAGTCCATTGCAGTCGTTGTCATCTCCATCGCAAATCTCGGGTGACTTTTGCTGGATCTTGCCGGTGCAAATCAGCCCTGTTCCATTGGTGTTACAAACCCACTTACCCTTGTTCTTGCAGTCTCCTGCCGCTTCGCAGGGCTTGAACTTTTTGGGCCACTCCTCGTCAATTTGTCCATCGCAGTCATCGTCTAGGCCGTTGCAGACCTCGGGCTTTCCTCCACCACCAGCACTACAGATCAGCCCTGTTCCATCTGCTTGACAGACCCAGATCCCTTTGCCTTTGCAACCCGAACCACCCACACAAGAGGTTCCTTTGGTGGGGAAGTCTTCATCGACCTTTCCATCACAGTCGTTGTCTTTGCCGTCGCATTTCTCTTTGGTGATGCTTTGTATCACCTTGGTAAGAGCTTGTTGAAGGGCTTGTTGGTTGTTGGCCTGAAAATAGTTGCCAGAGCCTCCGGCTTTGGCCATACGAGCCAAGTCTCTTTTATCAACGCCAGAGCCAAACCCAACCACATACGTTTTTATGTCGTAGACACGACCGCCCGATTGGAGAGCACGAAGGGCCTGAATCGCAAGCACGGGGTCGCCATCTGTTGACTTGCCATCCGTGACAAGCAAGACAAAGGAGTCTCTTGTTTTTATCGGATCTTGTGGCAGAAACTGGCTTCGGTAGTAATTGCGAACCTCCTCCATAGCTTTCTTCATCGGCGTACCAAAACAGGTGCTCGTTGGCAGCAGAGTTGCGATTTGAGCACTGTTGGTTGGACCCACTTTAAGTTTGAGTTGGATCTTGCGATTCCATCGTGGTCCACAAAAGGTCAGTAGGCCAAAGCGAATTGAGCGTCCAAAGGTACTGGCGACAAACCGGATCGCGGAGTTGGCGTCTGCGAGCTTGTTGTTTCGCTTCATGCTGAGTGAGTTGTCGAGAACAATCAGCATGTTGGGCGGGGCGCAGCGAGTTTGTGCCTCACTCAAAGGTGACCACAATCCTCCACTGACCCCAAACGTCCATATGCTAGCGATGATGACCCTCTTGATTTGTCTCATCTCACAACCTCTTTGTTCCCAAAACACAACTCTTTTATCGTTCTGATGATCCATAGTATCTGTGAAAAAGGTTGATTGGTTGCTTGGAGAATTGAGCTTCCTGACTCCCTGTCAAGAACTTGGGATCGCTTTTTCTGCCGAACCCGTATGATTCATTTGCTTCTGTGGGAATGGAATGGTGTCATGAGCGGTTGATGAGGTGAGTCTCTCTGGATGATTCATCAGCTTCTGTGGGGGACTGCATGTTGTACTTTCTCGACTCTCTCCGCGGGCTTGACGGGGGATTGTGCCTCTGCTACTTTCCCGCTGGCTTCCCGAAACGGGAGTTTTTGTCTATCCTGTGAACTTTTTTTCGTAAACGATGGGGGTGTCTATTATGCAAAAGAAACTGACTTTTTTGTTTGTGTCTCTCTTTGTTCTAGCTGTTGGAGTGGTTGGTTGCAAGAAGAGTTCTGCCAAAGATAAGGGGAAAGCGAAAGCTCACGGTAAATCTCATGCTCACGGTCAATCTCATGCCCACAACCATGGGAAAAAACAAGCTAAAGTTGTGAAGCATAAAGCACATAGCCATGGCCATAGTCACAGTCATGGACATAGTCATGGTGATGCTCACAAGCATGGGCATAGTCGTGGTGATGCTCACAATCATGGACTGACCTTGAACAAGGGGAAGAAGTGGAAGATGGATAAACACACCCGGGCCTCTCTTCTTCAGATGGAGAAGACATTTCGGAGTGCGAACCATAGCAAGCAAAAGTCTCTTCACACGATGGGGCTGGTCCTAAAGAAGCAGTTGTCTCAGTTGATCAGTGGGTGCAAGATGGCCGGGCCTTCCCACAATCAACTCCATGTCTTTCTCAACAAATATATTCCTGCTGTTCAGACCCTTGCAAAAACCAAAGATCTTGCTTCCTCTCAAAAAGCTGCCAAGGAAGTCAAGTCTCTCCTACATCTTTACAAAAAATTCTTTAAGTAATACGAGTTTCTTCTCGTGTTTGCGTGGGTGTACGTTATGGTTTAGATATTGTTATGAAAATAAAACGGACATCACCATGAATGGTCTTCTTTCGTGTGCAAGTTTGAGACGACAAATATACTGGGAATTTATGTGACCTGGCTCTGTGTGAAGAGTCGAAGAAGTCATCTGCTTGGATGTCAACTCTTTGAAAAGGTGAGTGATGCGAATCGAAATGATTGCGACAGGTGAGGAGTTGCTGGATGGTCGTGTTACCAACACCAACGCACGTGACCTTGCTGCTGAGCTGAAGTTTCATGGTCTGGGATTGTCTCAAGTCACAACAGTGGGAGATGATCCGGCTGTGTTGCTTGCGACATTTCGTGAGGTTGCACAGAGAGCTGATGTTGCGATTGTTACAGGTGGTCTTGGGCCTACCGATGACGACCGTACTGCCGCAGTTCTCGCTGAACAGGCCGGGGTCGATCTCGTTCTTTATCCGGAGTGGATGGAGCGATTGAACGCTTATTTCGGGCGATTGCAACGTCCCATGTCGGAGAGTAATAAGAAGCAGGCTTATCTTCCCGAAGGTTCAGAAATGATCGACAATCCAAGTGGGACCGCTGCCGGTATCTCCATGGAAATCGACGGTTGTGTGTTCTTTGCATTGCCCGGTGTACCCCGTGAAATGCGACAAATGATGCAAGCCAGTATCATCCCAATCGTACTCAAGATGACTGGAGGGGCTGTCTCTCCTCCGGCTACATATACCTTCAAAACGTTTGGTTTGGGAGAGTCAAAGGCTACAGATCGACTGGCATCGTTGTATCCTTTACCCACTGGTGTGGATATCGGGTTTCGAGCCAAACTACCGGAAGTTCATCTAACATTGAAGATCTTTCCAGACCTCGTTGATGGTGATGTCGAAACTCACTTGAATCGATATTGTAAAGAGATCCGTGAGCGTCTTGGGGCAGCTATCTTTACGGAAAATGCGGATGAGTCTTTTGTCGGTAGCCTTGGGCGTTTGCTGCGTGAGAAAGGCTGGACGCTGGCGATGGCCGAGTCTTGTACGGGTGGTATGGTTGGCTCCATGCTGACAGAAGAAGGTGGCTCCTCTACCTTTTTTCGAGCCTCGGTTGTGACCTACAGCAACGAAGCCAAACGAGATCTGCTGGGTGTCGAACAGGCCTTGCTTGATGAGTATGGAGCTGTCAGTGAGCCTGTTGCTCGAGCGATGGCAGAAGGTGCTCGACGTGTGGCCTTGGCTGATATCGCTGCTTCCATTACAGGCGTGGCTGGTCCTAGTGGTGGTACTCCAGAAAAGCCAGTAGGTACTGTTCATGTGGCAGTCGCGACTGCCACAGAAACAGAACACTTTCAGCTTCGACTTACCGGAAGTCGCGAGCGTATTCGTGTGCTCTCTGCCTACGGTGCCTTACAGATGATTCGACGAATTCTCACCAAAAATCAAGACACGCCTCTTTTTCTTTCCTTGCGGAAAAGGAAAGCTTGAACACCTTTTTAGGAGTGGTGAGACTCTAGGAGTGGTGAGACTCAGGTTGTTTTTTTCAGGAAGGCTGTTTTGAGTAGGATAGCGACTTTATTGACTCTTCCCTCAATATGAGTGGGGTCATTACCCAGCCGTATATTTCTGACGAGTGTTCCACGTTTGGCTGTGAAGCCCGCACCTTTGACAGGCAAGTCTTTGATGATGGTGACAGAGTCTCCATCCTGAAGCTCGGTGCCATTGCTATCGACGACTTTGGCTTTGTCACTTTCAGAGGGGCTGTCATTGTCAGCTCCTTCTTTGGCCCATGTGAGTACATCTTCTTCGATATAGAGCTGGTCAAGCAGGTCGTTTGCCCAGCCTTCGTTGCTGAGTCGGTTGAGGAGACGCCACGCCACAACTTGTACTGCAGGTACATCACTCCAAGCTGCTTCTTGTAGACAGTACCAGTGGTTTGGGTCGAGCTCCGCTCCTTCGATTTGTGGGCGGCAAATCTCACAAACAAGTAATGGTTCACCTCGGGAAGGAACATTATAGGTAGACAGCTCATCTGTTGAGCTACACAATGCACAGTTGGTTTTGTCTGTCATCGGAGGAGATCCTTGAAGCCAGGGGGTGTAGGGGGATTGGCAACACGAGCATCGCTTGCTTTTGAGGTTCAAGCCGCTCCACTCATTTTGGGTTGCTACGTAACAGAGCCCAAAAGTACAGTCAAGCTCGTGTCGAGCCTCAACGGGCTTGGAGAGTCTCATGTTGACAAAGCGAGCTCTCTTGCCTTTCCCGTGCAACATCGTGATATTTGTTGCTCCGTTTATGCGAAGTCTACATGAACAGTCCGTGTATCAAGAGGAATACTCCGGCAGAGCGATGGGATGCAGTTACCTTGCTGTGGCATGTACGCCAATCACTCGGCTTTCGCAGTATGATGAACCCACAGGAAGCTGTGTTCCCGTCAACTATCCCCGCCCCATCCGGACTTCATCCTGTAGACTCTGCCGGGTCCACGATCGGGAAGGGGTTTCCACGCCCACAACATAAGAGGTTTTTTTCTGATGATCTCTGCTAAGAAATCGAACAATCATCTACAATGGGAGAGGGTGGGAGAGAAACCTCACTCCTCCTTTCGCATCTTTGATGTTATCACTCGAAAACACCGGCATCCTGAGACTCATGGTGTTCATGACTTTGTTGTTCTTGACTGCCCTGACTGGGTGAATGTTATCGTTTTAACCCCCGAAAATAAAGTGGTGCTGGTTCGTCAGTTTCGGTATGGTACTGAAACCGTGACACTTGAAATCCCGGGTGGTATGGTGGACCCAGGAGAAGAAGCTTTGGAGGCAGGTAAACGCGAAGTTCGTGAAGAAACCGGCTATGTTGCGGAGCGTTGGATTGAGCTGGGTGTGGTCGAGCCCAATCCAGCCTTTCAAACCAACCGATGCTGGACGTTCTTGGCACTGGATGCTCATATGGCGGGTGCTATTGGACATGATTCCACAGAAGTCATCGATGTGGAGTTGGTTCCGCTTGAGGCGATTCCTGGGATGATTGCTCAAGGAGAAATTCAACACTCTCTCGTGATTGCTGGCTTCTTTCACTTGATTAACTATACTGGTGGATGGCATAGACCTCGAATAGGGTAGGGTGTGCTGCCATAGAAACAGCGATTTCATGACTTGAATCTTTCCAATCATGTCCGGGAGTGCATCCGGGCTTTTCCCGAATGTATTCGCTCTACTTGTTGAGTCGCTGCTTTGATGTTCTGATGTTCCTGTGTGTGGTGTACTTCTGCACACCCCTACCATGTGTGTGGTGTACTTCTGCACACCCCTACCACGTGTGTGTGGTGTGTCGTCGGGTGTCTCTACGTGTTTTGGGTGTGTTGTCGCATATTCCTACATTTTTAGATCTTGACTTATTTGGGAGAGAGAGATGGCTGGTTTTTGGCAGAGATGGTTTGGTCGTGAGTCGGAGGTGACGGGCGAGGTGGGGGCTTTAACGTCGGGGACTCGGGCCACAGGATTACAGGTTGTGGATGTGATTGATGGTGACACTTTGCGAGTGACCATCAATGGCGAGGAAGAGTCCTTGCGTCTTTTGTGTGTGGATACAGAAGAGAGTCAGTCGGGCGGAAGTAAGCCTGTGACTCGTGCGGGGAAGCTCGCCTCTGAGATGGCGAAGGATTATTTCAGTGATGGAAATGGTGGTTGGTGTAAGGTCGATATTGAGTTTGAGTCCGATGCTCCGCTGGAAGAGTGTTTGAAACAAGAGCGCGGTAACTACGGTCGTTTGCTTACTTATATTTTCAAGGATGGTGAGAACTACAATCTGCACAGCATTCAGGGTGGTTGGACTCCTTATTTTGTGAAGTATGGACAATCGCGGTTCTATCACAAAGAGTTTCTTGCGGCCGAGGCCTCGGCTCAGGCCAATCGGAGGGTGATTTGGGACCCCGCGACGAATGAGGGGGGGGCTTCTCGTGACTATGATACATTGATGCCTTGGTGGAGCAGTCGGGGTTCTTTGGTTGATGCATTTCGCCGAGAGGGGCGAGCCCGTGGGGCTCTTGATGCAAGAGATGACTACCCTCGCTTGCTGGAAGCTATGCGAACAGAACAAGAAGTTTCTCTGTTTTGCGACTTACAGGGGGGCTTCATCTGGGTCGAAGGTGCTGGGTTAATCCATGTGGGGACCAAAGACCAACCGTGTAGCTTGTGGTTTCCTGGCCTCAACAACACAAACAAGACACCTCTTGTGCGCTTAATAGAAGATCGATATGCCGGTTATGGCCGAGGTTATGTCTATGTTACTGGAAAAGTAACATCGTACAAAGACAAACCTCAAATTGTGATCACCAGTGTCTCCCCATTTGCCGATGTTTTGTAATGAAGATGACTCTTTCGTTTGTGCGTCCTCTTTTGGCAGCGACGTCATCCAAGGAAGCTACGAAGACTCCGTAAGCTCTTGTGAGTTTGTTTGCAAAGAATCCATCCCTTTAGGTTCTTTGGAGAGGTGCTTAAGCCAGGCTGGCAATGTTGTGATGCGTTGGTTGTCATCATTTTGTGCGATGGCATAGGCCACAGCTTTGGCGCAACCAACCAGGATGAATAAGCTTTTGGCTCGGGTGATCGCGGTGTAAAGCAAGCGGCGGCTGAGCATCTGTTTGTGATTCAGGCTGAGGGGCAAGATGACGACAGGCCACTCACTTCCCTGGCTTTTGTGGATAGAAATCGCATAGGCCAACTCCAGTTGTGAGAGGTTGCTTTCGTTGTATAGCACTGTGCGATCGTCAAACTGGACTTGTGTTTCGGATCCATGGAGCAGCGTTACAACTCCGGTGTCTCCGTTAAAAATACCTCGATTGTAGTCATTTTGTAACTGAATCACACGATCCCCAACACGAAAGCCTTGTTCTTGTTGTTGTTGCACAAATCCTGACAGACTGGCTGTGTTGGGGTTCAGTTTTTCTTGCAACACCTTGTTTAACTCGTATGCACCGGGCAATGGGCCCTTTTTCATAGGTGTCAAAACCTGAATGTCTCGTGGGGAGTAGCCCAGATATAAGAGTTGGTCAAAGACTCCATTCACGGTTGTTGTGAGTTCTTCTTGCTCCCGTAACTGGGTGGAAGCATCCACTGCAAAGTATTTAAAGTCGGTGTAACTTTGATTGTCGACAAGGACAGGGGCTCCTTCCAGAACACGTCGTGCATTGGGGATGATTTGGGATTTTTGGTCTTGTCGTACGATCTGTTGTAGTCGGGCAACAGGGAATTGTTTGCTGTTGATCAGATCACGCAACAGATTGCCTGCACCCACAGGAGACAATTGGTCTGCATCACCACACAAGATGAGGGTTGTTTTTTCTGGGTCAATGGCGTGAAGCAATGCGGAAGCCAGGGGGATGTCAATCATGGCTGCTTCATCCACCACCAAGAGATCGGTATCCAGAGGATTCTCTGCGGTTCGACCCGCTTTCTGACCCGGTTTGTATTCCAAGAGCCGATGCAGTGTATAGGCTGGCAAACCCGTCAGTTCCGACATTCGATTGGCAGCCTTTCCTGTTGGTGCTGCCAGAATGGGGTTTTCCCATCCACAATGAAGGATGGCTCGCAATGTAAATGTTTTTCCTGTCCCTGGTGAGCCTGTCAGGACGAGAAATCGGTTCTTTTGGGCCATCTCAACAGCTTTGACCTGACTGGGAAATAAGCTTGTAGGGGCGGGTAGTGGAGATCGTTGGATGGGATACTGCAAGAAGTTGTGCAACTTTCTTACGATGTGCTCTTCGGCAGTGACCATAAACTCCAGACCGATGAGCTCACTATCTGGAACAGCACGAACCACTCGCTCCTCCAACAAACGCGAGAGAGCGAGTTCACTGCTTTCTCCTGTCAGTTGGAGTTTGCGAGAGCGAGTCCGAGCCAACAGCTCCTGTCGGGGGAGGGCTGTGTGTCCCTCCTGATGTGCAGCGCGAGATAGAATAGAGCGCAGGGCTGCCAGTGTTCGACGAGGGTCCAATCGATCGATACCGACACGTTCTGCGATATGGTCTGCTGCTGCAAACGCAATACCCGCATCGTGTAAGGTGGCATAGGGATCATGGCGTAGGAGTGACAAGGTCTTGCCACCATACAATTCAAATAGATCTTGTGCTTGCTCTTGTGTTAAACCCCAAGCTTCGGGGGCCGCCAAAAAACTTCGTGACGGCAGCCGATGCTGCCAGTGTTGATGTACTTGCTCACATTGTTCCTGGGACAGCCCCAATTCTTTGAGTTGTAATGTATCTTCCTCTATCACCTGAAGGCTGTTTAAATTCCACCGATTGATGATTTGCCGACACAATCCAGACGTGAGATGAGGGATACGCAATGCTATGAGGTAATTGTAAAGTTCATGTGTATCGGAAGGGATCACCTCTCTTCGAAAGCGAACATGAAACCCTCTACCCCACTTTTCATCTTGCTCCCACCAACCACCAAATTGATATAACAATCCCGTTTCTATCGGTAGAATCTCGCCTTTGACCCATTGCACTCTGTTGTTAAATCGAACACGCGCAATACCCCATCGACTCTCCGGCTTTTGGTACACTGTTCCCAAAACCGTTCCATAAGCAAACACTAATGGCTGGGGCCGATTCTTTTGCTCTCTCTTCTTGGGCGGGGTTGGAGGGAGTATGTGTTTGTGTAGGGGGTGTGCGGTCATTGTACAAGCCTCCTGGTGTGATTGGACAACTCCCAAGGCGAAAGCTTTTGGGATTCTTGCTTCTGCGACAGACTATCCCGTCTTCACAAGCATTTTCCCTTTCGGGAGAGTTACCATGCTGTTGTCGCTTGGTTTTTGTTCCTTGGGGCAAACGTTTTTCTTGACCAACGAATGGCACGAAGTATCAGAGTTCTTGTGAGTTCGTGCCATTCGTGAAGCCCAAAAAGAAGTGTGGACCGATTGGTCCTGGCCCGCAAAATCGGGGATTAAAACTCTCCACTGCGTCCCCAGCGTTCTTGGGTACTTCGCTCTTGTTGAGAAGGCGCATGGTTTTCAAAACGCACTCCTTCATGGAGTGGAACTTCTTCTTTTGGGTCTTCAGCACCTTCGTGATAAAGTTCGGAAGGTGCTGCATCAAAGTAATCTTTGAAGAAGTTTGCGGAGTCTTGGAATGCCAGCGCATCAACCACTTCGACGCGATTTCGCTCTGACTGGTTGGTCAGGTCGGGGAAGTTGAGTTCGTAGAAGTTTCCCAAGAACCCTTCTTTTTTCGTGCGATAGGTCAATCCCATTGTGATGCGCATACCAAAGAGAGGTTGGCGCAGTTGACGCATTTGGCTCAAAAATCGCTCAAGGGGTGCGATGGATCGACCTTGTAGATAAAACAGGTAATGGGAGCCATCCAGGTCAATCGCAGCGGTGTATTTGAGATCGCAGGCTCGTCGTGGTTTTCCTTCCGAAGTGCGAACCCATTTTGCGTTGGGGCATTCTGCAATCAAGCCACGAGGACCAACCCGGTGACAAAGATGGTGTATGGGTTGCTCTACAGCTTGGTCTGGTCGCAGTGCATTGGAACTGTAACAGGAGGGCAGTGGGTCGCTATAACCGTGAGGACGAAACGACATAGAGCGACGAAGAGCCAAAAATACAACCTCGATCTGATCGTGAATATCGCCTGTGACACGATTGTGGAATTTTCCCTCCGGCTTGTAGTCGCTGGTTGGTTGATTCACGCCAATGACCGGGTAACGCACAAACTCTTGCTCACCGAAAATCTCAAACCCGAGACCTTGTAATTGTGCATTTTGTTGAAGCAGATCTTTGCTGACCGCCGTTGAACGAGAATTTCTGACCAAATTGTCATGTTGAGACATCTCAAAGCTCCTTTCTCATAAGGGATTGTTGAAGATCAATATTCTTCACACACACTATCCATCTTTCCTGTGTCATATTGTGTCACACAAACTCTTTGGGCTTGATTCCATGCTTGACGTCGGCTCTGAAATACAGCTAGATATGCAGTGGAACGTCCTCAGTGGATCGTTGTTCTCCTGAAGTGCAAACGGCTCGGAGTGCCCCTTTGGTCTGCTTGAATCCCTCAGAGAGAAGGACCCTTTGGTCCGTTTGAATCCCTCAGAGAGAGGGGCAGGTCCACGGATATACAGGAGATCTCGCTATGTCCATCTTGTTTGCAGGTTGTCAGGTTCCCGGTGATGAGTCTTAAACCAAATCAACCCTCTGTGACCACAAACTCTGTCTTACCTCTGGGGGGCTGGCCGAAGTTTAGCTTGGAGCTACTCTTTGTACTGGCGCTGGCTGCCTCTGTTTTGCCTTTCCTCTTTACCAATGGCTCCCTCGACGGAGATGGTCTCGAATACCTGATGCTTTATCGAGATCTCTTTCGAGATGGATTTTCTTTCGGAAACTGGTCTCCTCCCCCCGGTCGAGGGATCGAGCTGGTTGTTGTTCTCGATTTTCTCTTATTCTTCCTGAGTGGGGAAAACCTTGTCCTCACCAGTTATCTTTCTGCTCTGGCCAAATGCCTTTGCTTGTATGGCTCTATTCGTTATCTCTTTCACATCGTTGTAAAGCCATCACAGTCGCAATCTCTACTTTTTGCGCTGGCTCTTACGGTGTTGTTGTCCTGGAGCTTTTATCTCTTTGCAACAACCTATGTCTTTTTTACAAACTCCAACAATCTCAAACAACTCTTGTATCTGGTTTTGGGCAACCTGATTCTCTCGCGATTGTTGAGAATTCAACAATACAATCGAGTGCGAGACTATGTCGCTTTGTTTGTTCTCACGACAGTGGGAGCCGTTGGGACTGCCAAGTTCACAGCCTTTGTGGCTTTGCCCTGCCTCGTGACCTGGAACGCTGTATGTGGGGTCGCCCTGTGGAAAAAGAAACCCCATGTGGGGAGACTGGTCGCGAGCGCTCTGGTCTTCTTGGCGAGCTTTCTCGTGGGTTATCTGGTCCTGTTTCCTGCATCTTTTCCCAAGTACTATTTGTTACAGACATACAGCCCCAAGAGCTTTAAAGACATCTCCGTGACATTTTCTAACCTGATTGTATTAATACAAACAGGTTTGCGAGGCGATCTCCTGCTTGTCAGTTTCTTGCTGGCTCAAGTGCTGATGGTTCTTTTCTTAAGCTTCAGAGCTGTTGTACTCTGGCGCAGGATGTGGGCTCAGAAATCCCTGGATATGACCCTTTTGATGCGAGCCTATATAACGGGTCTTGCTCTCTCTGCGCTCGTTGTTGTGGTGTCGGCCAACCTGCTTCTTTCAAAAGGTAATGTGAGCCGCTATTATACATACATTCCTTACTATCTCTGGCTGGCTACGCTATTTGAGTTGTTTGAGGTGTCTCATTACTTCCTATCCCGCATCACAAAAAAGGCCCTTGTCTCGGCCTCTGTGGTTGTGTGTGGTGCATTGATTGTCTTGTATGGTGTGGCGTTGCCTCACCTCAAACAGGCCAACGTCTCTCTTCAGAAAATGCTTGCACTCTCCCCCGAGGCTGGGGATTCGCAAGGTCTTACAAGATGTCTGGCCAGGAACAAAGAACGCTATAAGCTCGCGTATGGGTTGGCTGAATATTGGACAGCGCGTCCTATTCATATGATGTCGAAGGGGAGGATCCGTGTCTATCAAATTAATCCCAAACTACTCAGCTTTTATCACTGGAACAACAATGTTGGGTACTATTGGGAAGGCAGCCAAAAGCTAGGCGTGCCTTTTTACAACTTTATCATTGTGGGCTACCAGGAGATACACGATGAGTTTGCTCGATTTCTGCGCGTTCAGCCCGACAATGCTTTCAAACGTTCGATTCAACAGAGGCTAGAGGCTTTAAAGCGCAAGGGACTCAGTGATGTTCTGGCACTCAAGCAAGTTGCGACAAACTCGCGCAACGTGGAGGAGTCTCGTGTTCGTAATGTGTTTGGCCCGCCTTCTGCGACCTTTGTATGCAAGTTAATTTCTGGCGATGTTCGGAAGGTTCTTGTATATCATCGGTCCACTGCGTTTGATACACGTATTAAGGAACGATTTTACAAGCACTATCGTTATCTGGTAAAGGTTCGGAAATATCCATTTAAGCTGAATCCCCCGCGCCTGAAGTGAGAGAACATTGCACAAAAGAGTCAAAATAGAATATGCCATATTGTTTGGATTGTTACTTATTCATTTGCTGCCGATCTGGTTGTTTCAGTACTTTCCAACCCAAGATGGCCCCAGTCATCTTTACAATGCTCATATTCTCGCTGAATACTGGAATCCTCAGTACGTTTATTCCAAGTATTACATCATTAACTGGGCGATCCTTCCAAACTGGTTTTCTCATATTGTCTTGGGAGCGTTATTAAAAGTCATTTCTCCTTTATGGGCAGAGAAGATCTTTTTGAGTTTCTATGTCCTTATGTTTCCTCTGGCGATGACTTATTTTTTTCGAGCCATCCGTCCGGGAAGTTTTCCTTTTACGTCTGTACTGTTGAGCTTCTTCTTTGTCTATAATTTTTTCTTTCAGATGGGATTTTATAACTTTGCTTTCAGTGTTCCCCTATACTTTCTCGTGATGGGCTATTGGTGGAAACACAAGGAGCACATCACACCAAAACAACTCGTGCTTTTGAATCTTTGGATCGCTTGTCTCTACTTCACGCATCTGCTTGCTTTTGGACTCGCTCTCGCCACTATCGCAGCTCTGGGTTGCCTCTTCTTCTTTCGTCGAATTAAATATCTCCTGATGATGGGGATCTCGCTGCTCCCCTCTGCGTCTTTGCTACTTTTTTATTTACCTCACTCTGAGTTCTCGAAGGCTACTGCGACGGCTCCCACGTTCTCATTCTTCGATGTTGGAGTTCTTCTGCATCGGCTTAAACTCACTCTATTTTATCCTCTGGTCTCTCTCCACGAAAATCAGATCTACCTTGCATATCTCATTGGAGCTCTTCTTCTTCTCGCCGCTTTTCTCTCGGATCGCCCTCGGCTCTCTCAGGGAGAGACTCGAGGAAAGAATGGCCGATACCTGTTTCTTTGGGCAGCCATTGGCTTCTTTGTTTTGTACCTTGTTGCTCCACGAGCTTTAGGCTCTGCGCTTTGGCTCAACAGTCGATTTCTGCTGTTTGGCTTGCTTTGCTTTTTGACCTGGATACACATTGGGTCTGGAACGAAGCGTCTTGCTGTGAATGCTCTGGTTGTTGTTGCTCTGTTGGGAAATATCTCGTATCTGACCTATCTGTGCTCCCATCTCAGTCGGGACATCAAGCGCTATGTCTCTCTGACAAAAGGGATAGAACGACATAAGATCGTGTTGCCGATCGCTTACCAAAGAGTACTCTCCTTTAAAGGCCAAACCAAAGCAGATGTCGCTGCTTTAGGTGTGGGCAAGGCCCACCGCGTAAAAACGCATCTTCACGCGATTAGTTATGCATGCCTGGAGACGGGCAGCATCAATCTTGCGAACTATGAAGCAGAGCTCGATTACTTTCCCGTTCGTTTCCGTCCCTCTTTCCTTCGTAAAGTACGTCGTGGCTTGGGAGTACCAACCACCCAAAAACTTTGGATACGAATGCTGCACTCCAGACCTCATAAGCTCGATCTATGTGGTCTACGAGATCTCCTTGACTATGTTGCTGTGTGGGGATTTCCCAACAAACGAACCACACGAGCCAAGCTCATTCAGTGCTATGCTCCCTAC
>JALTMC010000470.1 GCA_027005175.1 Myxococcales bacterium | reverse complement strand
CACGCCGTTACCACGACGGGCACGCACCAGGATGTATCCCTCCATGCCTTTGTCGGGTTGGTTGCTTCGGTAGGCACGAGCAAAGAGTAAAGGTTCTACCGCACTTCGTGCATTGATAAAGAACCATTGTGGCACATTGAGAAAAACAAAGCTGGCCTGACGCAAGAGAAAGTCTGCATCTTGCATGGGGTGTGTTACCGTAAAATGTACATCGATGAGAGGAGATTTTCCGGGTGCAAGGGGAGTACGGCGTCCCCAAAGACCAAAGGCTTCCCACAAATTGTCACCTGCGCCAAAATCGTCCGTCAACAAGACACGACCGCCTGCTTTGACAAAGTCTAGCAATGGTTTGGTTTTCAGGTCCTCATTCTGTGGTGACAAAAGAATGATCGGATCTTGTACTCTGGCTGTTCGCCAATCCCACTTTTTGGGAGTTTCTATTGTCAAGCCTTCTTGCATTGCGATTTGCATCCAACGCGAGCACCCATTCCAGGCTGTTGATGCCGGTGCAAAGTGCTCTCCTGTTGGCTCTGCTGAGATGCTGTGGCTGGAGCGAACCCCAAGCTTTTTTCTCGCACCTTTTGTTGGCTCTGGCTGTGCAGATACAGACGTCAGGTCACCCAAAAAAAGAAGAAGCCCCCAACATATCCATATCCACCATCGCAGTTGTAATCTCAATGGCAACAAGAATCTCCTATCTTTTTACTATGTCACGCTCTTGTATGAGAGAAAGTATCGAATGTCTTGGTCTCAGTGGCAAGAAGCTCCTCTTCTCTTCTGGGTTTGTGCGAGTTGATGCTCTCATCTTTGTGGGGTTGCATCTACGAGAGTTTCGCTTCGTTGTTTGTGTCCGGCTCGGGCTTGTGTACAAATTCTGGCTGAAAGCGTTGTGATCGCCAGTATCCGAACTGTCCAAAGAGGATGATCCCGATGGTGTTGCCAAGCATATCGTGAAAACTGAAACTTCGCGATACAAAAAAGAGCTGTGATATCTCTTCTGTCGTTCCCACCACCAATAAGATAACAGTGCCCACCAATATATTCCAGGAGCCCCATCGAAATGTCTTAAAGCGCAGGGCTGTATTCAGCAACAATGACATGGTTCCCAAGAGTACGAGGTGGCCTGTAAAATCTTTTCCTGGCACATACCTCACCAACGATAAGAATGACCCAAGCCTGCCCATGTCTGCTGAGACAATGATAACAACTAGAAAGAGAGCAAACAAAGTCGCCAACACAATAGAAAAGATACGATGCAGTGATAAATCCAATGTTCAGATGTCCTCGCTCAAAAGGTTTTTGTTTCAGAGAATCGTTTGGCTTGGTAATACCAACGTCTGGGTTTTCTTCATCATTGCATACGATTGTGTAGGCTTGTTGAAGTGGCGTTGAAAGTTTGACGAATTGTGGTTTGGATTTGTGGGTGATAGGGCTGGGTGCTGTTCTATGTTTGGGCTGCTTCGGGGATCTTTTGGAAGGATGTCAACGAGAGGAGAAGCCTGTACAACTTCGGTTGATCAGGAGTGTATGGCGGCCTGGGCCTATGGCGTAGCTGCTGATCCCGCGACCCGAGCGACCGACGATCCAAACTGTCGCGGGAGCCATTCCAGAGCGTGAGGTTGTAGTATTTCCACCCAATGAGGTGTTTAAGCCGCTGCTGAAACGAGGCTTTCTACCAAAAAATAACTTGACCCTGCGGCGACATCGATTGCGCAGGGTCAAGGAGTAATAACGACTACGTGTACGTCGGCGTGCTCGGTAATGTCGGTGGGTTCGGTAATGTCGGCGGGTTCGGTAATGTCGGCGGGTTCGGTAGTGTCGGCGGGTTCGGTAGTGTCGGCGGGTTCGGTAGTGTCGGCGGTAAGCTCTTCGGCGGGCGTGTTTGTAGGCTTCACGACGAGCCTCATTGCGTTCTCTCGCCAAAAGCCTTCTCTCTTCTGCGATGGCACGTTCCTCATCGGAAAGGCGGGTGTTTCGCATTCGATGTCGGCGTCGGTAGGTGCGGGTGCTGCGTCGATACCTTCTGATAGGGAGGCTAGAATACCTGCCATAATGTCCTATGGGGTACTTCTTTTGTGCCATTCTGTCGCTTTTGGTCATTTTCTTGTGCAATACCTGAGTCATCAGGATACCTTTGCCCAGCGATGAGCTGCGACGCAAGCTAGCCAATCGCACAGACACACTTGTAGCCGTTCTGGAGCAGCCAAGGGCAATGGAGAAGGAGCGTAGATGTGCGTACTTCCCGTGGTAGGGGGCGCGAATCGGAAATCCATTGGGTGTGGGGTAGACTTCCATAGCGACGATTCGTCTGTTTCGAATCCATGGGTCACGTGAATGTATCTGTCCCACAACTCCCTTGAGCGCGGTATCGCTCCAAAACGCTCGTGGTTTGAGTGCAAAAGCAAGGCGGTAACAGTGTGACGGTCGGGTTCGGAATACGATCGGTTTGCTCTTTTCAATCTGGTATTGTTGGGCCGGAGCCGAGGTCACTTTGTACTTGGAGAATTTGGTCACTTGTGCCCTGAGTAGATCGGCAGCTTGTGCCTGGCTCTCTTGGGTCAGAGCATCACTGATATGAAGGGCATAGCATCGACGAATGTGTCGAGAGGTGCGAAATAATGTGTTGGCACCGAGTTTGCTGGCTTGCTTTCGAACTTCATCTGGAATGCTGGTTCTTGACCCTCGATAACGTCGAGGAAAACCCCATTGGTAAACGGCTAGGATCGCATGAGACTGACCCGGCTTGGGGTAGTTGGGCAATGCGTAAAGTTCGGAGGGGGGCTTGCGGCTCGTACGATAAAAGCGTCTGCCATTGACCACATAGGTGCGACTGCGCGGACGTCGTCGTCGGTGTAGATAATAGATTCCTTGAGGCAAACGATCAAGTCCAACCAGAACTTCGAGTTGATCAGCATCTGTCTTTTTCTTCAGTGCTTTACGAGATAGTTTTGTTTCTTTAATACGCGGTGCGGATGCAGAGCGTAGATGGAGAAAAATACATCCAGAGTTTGTTATTCCAAAGAGAAGACACAGTCCAGAGAGCCACAAGAAATTTCGAAAACCTAACATATTCTTTCCTCTCAACATGACAACATTTGCAGGCTACCTTAAGAAGCCTTTGTGTTTTAAGCAAGGGATGGAGAAAAATCGGGTTGATGGCAGGGGTACCCTGCCACAGATTCGGATGGAATTGTTCTTTCAGTAAGACCTATCCAACGTCGTGTAAGGTCTATTTCTCGAATCGACAGCGCAGTGGATTGGATTGGGGGGAGGGATGTCAGTCTTGTGCGGCCAGGAATCGTTCTGCATCAATGGCAGCCATACAACCCATGCCAGAGGCTGTGATGGCCTGTTGGTAGACATGATCGACGATGTCTCCTGCTGCAAAGACGCCAGCGACATTGGTTCGAGTCGAGCCGGGTTCTACGAGAATGTAGCCATTCTCATCCATCTCCAGGTGACCCCGGAATGGTTCGGAGTTGGGGGTGTGTCCAATGGCGATAAATACGGCACCACAGTCGAACTCATTGATCTCTCCTGTTTGGGTGTCGCGCAGACGGATGCCTGTGACTTTCTTTTGAAAGCCCTCTTGCTTGCCGATAATTTCAGCGACTTCGCTGTTCCAAGCAAACTCCACTTTTGGGTTGTTGAAGGCGCGTTCTTGCATGATCTTGGAGGCGCGAAGTTCATCGCGACGGTGTACGATGGTCACCTTTTTACCAAACTTTGTGAGGTAGGTACCTTCCTCCATGGCGGAGTCTCCTCCACCAACCACAAAGATATGTTCATCTTTGAAGAAGGCACCATCACAAGTGGCACAAGCTGACACCCCCCAGCCCTTGTAGAGATCTTCGGAGGGAAGCCCTAGCCAGCGTGCGGCGGAGCCCGTGGTGATGATTAAAGTGTCACAAGTGATCTCTTCACCGCTGTCGAGAAAGAGGCGGTGGGGTGGTCCTGTTTCAAAGTCAACTTTGGAGACCGCTCCATGTAGAAAGCGTGTACCAAAACGCTCCGCCTGCAAACGGAACTTCTCCATCATCTCGGGTCCCATAATCCCTTCTGGAAAGCCTGGGTAGTTCTCAACATCAGTGGTGGTGGTAAGCTGCCCTCCTGGCTCCCAACCACTGATCACTAAAGGATGAAGTGCTGCACGTCCTGTATAAATTGCGGCCGTTAACCCCGCAGGACCTGAGCCAATAATAACAACTTGTTCGTGTTGGGTTGCTTGCTCTGTCATTCTTCGTTTCCTTTGTACTATGTTTTTGAAAACATCTCTCTTCCTTGCATAGAATTACGACACTCATAGAGACAATGCCAGATTGAAACGTTGCATGGCAAACGAAATGGAGCGTGTGACGGAGATGTTGAGAGCTTGAAATGATCGTGACTTGAT
>JALTMC010000469.1 GCA_027005175.1 Myxococcales bacterium | reverse complement strand
AAGTACCCGTTCGTGTGGCTCCACGAAAAACAAAAGCAGCGCCCACTCATATAACTCCCGTGGAAACAACGAGACAGACAAAGCGATCGTCCAGAGCCTTGCTCACCATTCAGGAGCCTGGTCCTCTTACATCGCGGGGTCTGCAGGTGCGACTCCATCTACGACCTCCCAAAACAAGAAAAGCCATCCATTCTCCGGAGCAATGGTTAGCCCTGCTGCTACAGCAAAAGAAATTAGATATCATCTGGCGAAAAGGAAACGCAGAGAGGAGTTTTCAGCTCCAACTGAACTGGCCCAAAGCTCCAAAAGCATCAACAGGAATCGGTGAGCTTAAACCTATTTTGACACTACAGGCTTACCTTGGACTGTCCAGTTGGTTTTTGTTGGGATTTGGATTGATCTTTCAAACCCCTTTGGTGATCTTTTTGGTGATCATCTCTGGACTGATCTCTGCCGAGGAGCTGGGTCAATATCGACGCCATGCCTTTGTTGCGATTCTCGCAATCGCTGCGGTATTAACTCCAACAGGCGATCCACTAAACTTGATGATCATGGCCATTCCCATGTACATTTTGTTTGAGTTGGGATTGTTGGCTTCCAAGCTCTATTTAAACTCACCGTCAACCCCGACAGAAGATATGGATTAAGCAGCCATATCAATCGTTTTGTCTTTCTGACCTACACTGCAATCACAGCCCACTCCATTTCGTGTGTCCAAAAGAACAGCACAATGAAGGGTGGCATACTCATTGTCGCTTACACGAACCGATACTTGGCGAGGAATCCATGGACAAGTTTATTATTTTTGGTGGAGAACGATTGACCGGCGAAGTCCAAGTCAGTGGAGCAAAAAACGCGGTTCTTCCGTTGATGGCAGCTTGCTTGCTGGCCCGGGGTCAAAGCATAATTCACCATGTACCCGCTCTTCGAGACGTTCGCACCATGGTGCGACTACTTGAAGATATGGGAACAAAGGCCAGTCTGGAAGACCATACAGTATCTCTCGATACATCCATGCTTGAAAAACAAGAAGCAGCTTACGACCTTGTCCGGACAATGCGAGCTTCCGTACTTGTACTGGGTCCTCTCTTGGCCCGGTATGGTAGAGCCAGAGTTTCTTTACCGGGAGGATGTGCCATCGGTGCCCGGCCAATCAACCTTCACCTGATGGGACTCGAACGACTTGGAGCCAAGATCGAGCTGACGGGTGGTTATATTCACGCCACCTGTGATCGGCTTGTTGGTAACAATATACGCCTGGACATGCCAACAGTCGGGGGCACTGAAAATCTAATGATGGCTGCAGCCCTGGCCAAGGGTCGAACCATCATCGAAAACGCTGCTCGCGAACCCGAGATCGTTGATCTGGCAAACTTCATCAACCAAATGGGTGGCGTGATCAGTGGAGCAGGAACAGATCTGATCGTGATCGATGGTGTTGAGGAACTCCAACCCATTGAATATACCGTAATGTCCGACCGAATCGAGGCAGGGACACTACTGGCTGCCGGTGTGATCACCCAGGGAGATATCCTGGTCAAGAATTGTCCTGTGGAAGGGATGCATGTTGTGCTAGACAAACTCCGCGCCACAGGCGCAGACATCACCGTCAATGGTAAAGACGTCCGGGTCCAGATGTCTGGCCCCATTCAAGCCATTGATATACGGACCCAACCACACCCCGGCTTCCCCACAGATATGCAAGCCCAAGTGATGGCCTTGATGACCATCGCCAACGGACGCTCCACGATCTCTGAAACGATCTTCGAAAACAGGTTTATGCATGTATCTGAGTTAAGACGTATGGGCGCAGATATTATCTGTGAAGGCTCCATGGCTGTCATTCGAGGTTGTGACTTTCTACAAAGCGCACCTGTTATGGCTACCGATCTACGTGCTAGCGCATGCCTTGTCCTCGCAGGACTTGTGGCACAGGGTGCCACAGAAATTCGCCGCATTTATCACCTGGATCGCGGATACGAGAAAATAGAGAACAAACTTGAAGAGCTTGGAGCCAAGATCAAACGAGTCCACAGCTAATCCACCCAAAACATACTCACCGCTCGAACCCCATTCTATCCACAACCCGCCAAAACATACTCCCCTTGTTTGGTTACACAACCCGCCAAAAAAAGGCCTTGTTTGGTTACACAACCCGCCGGGACAGATGGCTTTACCTCTTTTCTTCGTCAGGGGGAGTGGAAGGGAATTCGGTAAACCCGTCGGGACAGACGGATTTACCTCTTTTCTTCATCAGGAGAAGTGGTAGGGAATTCGAGGAATCCACCGGGACAGACAGCTTTACTTCTTCTCTTCATCAGGGGGAGTGGAAGGGAATCCGGGGAACCCACCCGTCGGTTGAGGAAATCCGCCACCGGATGGGGGTGGTGTAACAGGACCTGGCGGAAGAGAAGCAAACCCTGGAAACCCGCCTGTCGGTTGTGGAAATCCTGGAGCACCTGAGACATTTGGGGGAGGCGTCGCTGGACCTGGAGGTTGTGAACTGAATCCTGGGAACCCACCTGTTGGCTGCGGAAATCCCGGAGCACCCGAGGGAGATGTTGCCGGACCTGGAGGCTGCGAGTTGAATCCTGGGAACCCGCCTGTCGGTTGCGGAAATCCCGGAGTGCCCGAAGGAGTCGTCGCTGGACCTGGAGGTTGCGAGCTGAATCCTGGAAACCCACCTGTTGGTTGTGGAAATCCTGGAGCACCTGAGACATTGGGGGGAGGCGTCGCTGAACCTGGAGGCTGCGAGCTGAACCCTGGGAACCCACCTGTTGGCTGGGGTTGTGAGGCAAACCCTGGGAACCCGCCTGTCGGTTGCGGAAATCCCGGAGGGGCAGAGGCAGGAATAGGAGCAGGCCCCGTCTGGGTGGCCTCTTCCTCTGAAGGAGGTCCACTCTGAAAAGGAGAATCATCCTCTGAGCCTGGAAGTTTATGAAGACGCCCTGTCGCCTCATGATGAGGAACTCGAGGATCATCAAAAGAAAATGGATTGGCGTCAACAGGCAGAGAAGGAGGTCCACCCACGGGAGGTCCGCCCACGGAAGGAGCTGTCATACCTGGTCCACTCACAAAAGAGTCTGGAGGAGGAGGTAACGGAGCGTCGGTGGAGACTCCAGCACCAAAAATACCAGGAGCTGGTGTGAGTGCGGGAGGCTGTGAGGCTTCAAGAACTGGAGGATTAAACAGATCGGCGGGTGCAGCGATTTCATCCCCCGAAATGGGACGACTCACCCCAAAAGGATCAATCGACTCAAAAGCCATTGATGAGGGAAGAGCACCATTATCCGGAACAGACATCTCAAGAGAGTGCTGAGCAGCTTGTTGTTGTTCTGCTGTGACGATGGGTGGAGCACCACTGAGGATATGCTGCTTCAACTTTCGCGCAAAAGACTCCAGAAAGTTTCGGAATCCATCCACAAGAGAATACTCTTGCGACAAATTAAGTTTCTCTGAAAAACGATGTTCATTCTCTGGACGAATCAGCTCGGTTCCGTCAAAGTCTGAAGGCGCAAGGTATTTTTGTTTGACAAGAAAGTAGTCATAGATATCTTCACGCAACCGATCGATACGTTGTGTAGGGAAGGGATACCCGACTTGCACACAAAGCTCTTCCAGATGTTCGAGCACCCGATCGTTCAGGATAGCGATGCTGGCCCGAGTATTGATCAAACCATCGAAATCGAAGAGCTGTAGGTAGACGTCAACAGCACCATCAAATTTGCTGTTTTCTTCCAAACGAGCGGCCCGCTTCCAATACCCTCCCATGAGAAGGGGGCGGTAGGTTGAGCGAAAAAAGCTCATAATTCTACGCCCGACCATCGAAGGTGGAGTATTGCGATCGATACCAATGGACCGCAGCATCCAATACACGATGGCCAAAAGAACCAGAGCGACGAGGAATCCAAAAATAATTTTGGAACCTTTTGCCGCAAAAAAGAAAAGATAGGAATGAATTAAATCGCAACTAGACGACATACTCGACCTCGATAGAGAACGTAGATCCGCCAATAAACAGACCTACCTTAACAGGTTCGTGACCGGGGTGCAAGGTCAACCTGGGGAAAGAGCAGATAGAAGAAAGAAAGCCCAACACAGAATATGACTTGCGCATACTATGGCGACCACAGAATCATCACAACATCTCCCAAATGCGTACCCGTCGGTCCTGTTTTCAAGGATGTTCCAGCCATACAATGGAAGCGATAGCTGTCAAAGGATCGCAAGGCCGTTTGTGCATCAACACCGACCAGGAGACCTTGAGAGACCGTCAGCCCATCAACGATAGCACCGGCGGCATCGGTGGGTCCGTCGGTGCCATCCGATCCTGCCGCAAGGACCCACAGGCCGGGAGAGTGCTCCATTGCCATCGCAACGCACAACGCGAGATGCTGCA
>JALTMC010000468.1 GCA_027005175.1 Myxococcales bacterium | reverse complement strand
GATAATGGTGTGGATGTCGATAATCGTAAGCGTTGGCTCAATAGATTGCAAGCAGATCCTACTTACATCTTTAATATATTGGGAAAGACAGAAAACAAAGCCCGTAAGACGTTGTTGCGGAATAAGTTACTCAACTATCTTGGTGAACATCACCCAGAGGTTGAACTGGGAGTTGCTCGGGCTCTGATTAACTATTGCTTTGTGTCGGAGAAACGAAATAAACGAGTGCTCTTAACTTGGTTGAAAGGGCAGTCATTAAC
The DNA here is from genome assembly GCA_027005175.1 of Myxococcales bacterium. Taxonomy (GTDB): domain Bacteria; phylum Myxococcota_C; class UBA6777; order UBA6777; family UBA6777; genus M3003. Next base: position 4,149 of record JALTMC010000468.1, on the reverse strand, counting down.
GCCTGAGGAGCAAAGGTTCTTAGGCTTGACAGAGTCATGGGTCGTTGTTGATCCTGAGATCGTCGGAGATGGGGTGATTCGAGCAAAAGAGGAGAAAGCCTTACAAGCCATTGCTTCTATTGGAGTTCTTTCGACTTATTATCATCCATTGATACTTGCATGTGACCAGCTTGAAGGGTTGCGGGGCGATGAGAGTTTAACGCAACGTTGGGGTGATATGATGAGGGAGATCTTCACCATGGCCCCAAACCTTCTAGTGATGACCTGCCTCTTTCCTGACTTGTGGGAAGAATGGTTTGAAAAAGTACTGGACCAGGCGGCAACCGATCGAATTACAGATTATCGCTATGAGCTAGAATCTTTTCAATACGAGCATGCAACTGAAATGATCAAGTTGCAGATGCAAAAGTCATATGAAGAGTTATCTCTACCAGATCCATCTTATCCGTTTATGGAGGCAGATATCCAGGCCTGCTTTGAGGGTGCCTCTACCCCACGGACCTTTCTCAATCGTGCTCGTCGAAAGCTAGAGGACTGGCTGTTTGAAGATGAACCTCCTGAAGAGCCCGAGGATAAGGGGGGAAAAGGTGGTAAACCGATAGATGATAGACCAGAGCCGACTCGCTCTCGGGAGCAGGAAATAAAGTCTCTGCTTGTGGAAGAGTTGCGTGTACTACAGAGGGAGTATGCAGATGAGCTTGGTGATGATACTCCTACTGAAGAAGACTTGTTTGGTCGAACAAAGGACACCTTACAACGGCTGCTTCGACATCGTAGTAATCATCTATTTTTTGCAGATGCTAAAAACTCCAGAGTACTGCCCTCGAACTTCACCATTTGTACGGGTGAACAGGAAGTTGGTTGCGTTGCAGTTTGTCACAGTCATGGGATCGCATTGACTAGTCGGGTTCGAAACATACAAAGTTCTTGCAAACAAGTACTATTCATTAGGGATGCCCGCTGTAAATATCCTGGTCCTAGAGTGAGACAAGCTCTTCATGACATTACTAGAAAAGGAGGCTTGTACCTTTCACTGAATGAAAGGGAGTTTGGCCGATTGTATGCCATCTCTGAACTTTTAACAAAAGTACTGGAAAAAAAGTTTCAGACCAGTGATGAGGTGACGATTACAGAGCAGGAATACCTGACATTTCTTTTGCAGGAAAATAAACTACAAGATCAGATCTTCACAACAGTTTTTGAGTGGGTTGAAAAAGAGGAACCTCTGCCTCCTGACATTCCTATCAACATTTTACCTAAGTTAGGTGAGGTTTTTGAGGCACGTCGTAAGGAACGTCGAGAGCAGGCTCAAAATCTTTCAGAGACTCAAAAAAAAATCAGTCAGCTCGAAATTAAGGGAGAGCCCTATCTTATTCGTGGTATTGCAGGTAGTGGAAAATCAAGGGTTCTGGCTCACTGGATTTGTACTTATTTGTCTCAAAAAAAAGATGACTGGGATGAATATGATGATGAGCACCAAGTTTCTCTCGGGGCTCGTGTTCGCATATATGTGTTATCTCCTACCCGAGCCTCACGCGATATCTTAGAATCAATTATTCTTGATACTTGGATGCATACAATGAATGAGGAGAAATTTCCTAAAGAGTATATTGTGTTTCGTGATGTTTGGTATATGCTGGAGCTAGTTCGAACAAATCATCGACTCCAGGCTTTCTCAAAGACGAACAACGATGTTAGCACAGTTGATCTCAATGCTGTTTCCGACCACTATTTAATGCAGCTAGGTGCAATGGCTCGCTCTATTGGATTCCGTTGCGAAATGCTTTTTGTGGATGGAGTCCAGGATCTAGGTTCTCGCTCTCTTTACTTGCTGCGTAAATTTGTTCGATCTCAGACATCGCATCCTTCCATGGTTCTTTTTTACGATCAGGCGCAAAGCCTTTTCGCATACGATACTCCTGATTGGAAGGGGCTTGGAATTAGAGAAGAGAATCAGCCTCCGATCTTATGTGAGAGCTTTCGTTCAACACAGCCTATTGAAGAGCTTGCCTATAACGTCTTGTTGCAACTTGACCAGGGCTTTACAAACGAACCGAGTCATCAATATCTTGTAGAGCAGGGTTTGATTGAATGTGTCTCACACCACGATAAGTCATGGTGGAAAGTGCATTCTAGTCAACAAAGCGGGCCCTTTCCTACGCTGCGAAGACTTTCTAGTAATCGCGAGCAAATGGAGGTGATCGGTGAACAATTACTTCTTTGGCTTGTAGACGAAGAAGTAGACTCCTCTGATATCGTCATCATCACCCCGAATGAACGTATTCGTGGAGCCCTTTGGAGTTACGTGAGGCCAAAGCTTAACAGCATAGGAGTCTCTCTTTTTGAGGATACAAATAGTGAGTTGCCAGAGGATGAGAATACTATTCTTGTCACAACTCCTCACTTGTTTCGAGGGCGTGATTCAGAGATCATAGTGTTAGCAGGGGTGGAGTCTTTTTCGATTGAAAAACAAGAACTCCAAGCAAATACTCTTTATCTCGGAATGACACGCGCTCGTTCTATTCTCGCAATGTTTGGAAGCCTACGGCATAACTACTCCCGGGCAGAATATATACTCTCCATGATACAGGGATGTTTACAGACTCAAAGTCAGGTTGATGTTGATGTTGTTGCAGCATGAATGTTTATCTGTCTGAGGGGTCGGAGAGAAGTCCAAGTCCTTTTCTTGTCCCTTTCTCTGTATGATAAATGCAGTCGTGATTGCTCTTTCTCTCATGCCATGCTAGTTTTTATATAGAAACAAAGGAGGTATTGATGTCTGGTCTTGCGAAACAGCTTGGAGTTTCTCCACAAGAGTACCTGGCAAGAGAAGAGCAGGCTACTGAAAAACACGAATACTTCTATGGTGAAGTCTTTGCGATGGCTGGGGCAAGTGACGCTCATGTTACAGTTTGTTTAAATGCAGCTTTGTTATTGAAGTCTCATCTTCGTTCTTCTGATTGTCGTACTTATATGTCTGATATGAGATTGTGTGCTCATAAAGACCATGCTTACTTTTATCCCGATGTGATGGTTTGCTGTGATTCTGATGATCACAAACGCAGTACCATGAAGCATTCTCCTCTCTTGATCATTGAAGTTCTGTCACCAAGCACAGAGGCTTATGAGCGAGGTGATAAATTTGCCACATATCGTCAACTGGATAGCTTGCTTGAATATGTGCTCATCGACCCGAATCAGCTCTGCGTGGATATCTTTCGGCTGAATGAACGACAACGTTGGGAGTTATTTAGCTTCCGTGACGAGGCTGATATCGTTACATTTACCAGCATCCATATGCAATGTACATTGCTGGAGTTCTATGAAGAGGTTGACTTCTCCACCGTTTCAACTCTCTCAACCTGAACATCGATTGTTTATCGAAGGAAGTCGAGCCATTGCATCATACCTGCTATGCCTTCTTGCATGGGTCGAACGCGCCCAAAGGATGTTGGAACCCACAAACGTTCTAGCTCTAAAATTATTAATGAGGCAGGTTTGTGGGTTACCGGAATTTCAAGTGCGAGGACCTCATCGTAGAGATCGTTCCACACCGTGAATTCCTGCGTGTCTTTTGGGCAGGGACGCCACATGGATGCCGTTAGGGTGACGAGTGAAAATAGCTCCTTAATTTCTAGAGGGTGGTTCCAGCCTAACTCTGTAGCGGCGGCCAAGACGAGCCCTTCTACTTTCTGGTGTGGTTTCTCTTGTAAGGACCACTGAACGGAGAGGTTTGCAAGGTGATGACTCACAACCTCGCGTTCTTTCTCACTGTGACAAAATGGCATGGGTACAGAGGACATGTTGGCAAAGCGAGTCAGGTATCGTTGGCCTTCACCGAACCATAGAAAGTTTGCAGCTTCATAGGGTGCAAAAAGGATGTCGGCTCCTTGCTTGCGAAAATCTTGCAGAGTTAAAGATAGCTGAGGTGAAGCTATTTGATGCTTACATGAGTCACATTGAAGATAGACATCTTTCTTGTTTGTCGTCCACTGGGCTGGCTGCTTACAGGATGGACACTGGTATCTGTCGTTCGTTGTGATGGTACTTTCTTGTGGGAGAGCGACATGAACTCCCAAACTTCGTAGCTGTCGAGCTTGTTCGATATCTGCGACAACTTCTCCCCAAGGGATGGGGTGAATTAAGTGG
>JALTMC010000467.1 GCA_027005175.1 Myxococcales bacterium | reverse complement strand
AGTTTGGCCTGTTGGACACTCGGAGGTCTGTGTGCAGGATGAACAGATATTACTCTTGCATAGCAATCCACCGGAACAATCCGTTTGGGTACAACAGTTGCCCTGAACACAAGCTTTGTTGCAGCATTTTTGACCGCTAGCACAGTCTCTGTCTGCGCGACATATGTCACAGGTGTTGTTCTTACACACCTGCCCCGATGGACAGTCCGTGTTGGTGACACAGTTTCCTTTTTTACAGATACCACGATCACAGACCTGGCCTGTGTCGCACTCTTTCGTTTGTTGGCATAGACTGCATGTGTTGTTGTTGCAGACTAACCCCCCTTGGCAGTCCGAGTTTTTGCGGCAACTTGCGGCTTTACAGGAGCCAGACAAACAGAGCTGGCCTGTCGCGCACTCCGAATCGGTCGCACATGCTCCACAGAGGTTCTTGTTGCAAATCTGTCCGATCTTGCAATCCTTGTTGGAGCGGCAATTTCCTGTCTTGCATTGGCCGGAAAAGCATAGCTTTCCTGTGCCGCAATCTTTGTCTGCTGTACAGCCTCCACAGAGATTGCTCTTGCACACTTGCCCCTTACTACAGTCTCCGTCCTTGCGACAGTTTCCTGTTTTACAAGAGCCCGCTTCACAGAGCTTTCCTAGACCACACTCCTTGTCATTTGCACAGGTCGAGCAGACATGACTGAGGCAGATCTTACCGCCTGTACATTCTTGGGTGGTGCGGCAATCTGCTTTGCTGCATTTTCCCTGCAAACACAATGTGCCTGCCTGACATTCTCGATCATTGCTGCAGGCACTGCATGTATTGCTTTTGCAGATCTGACCATTTTGACAGTTACTGGCAGCGCGACAATTGGCGATCTTGCAAAGACCCCCCAGACAGAGCTGCCCGGTGCTGCAATCCGTGTCTCCTGAGCAAGGGGCACATTTGTTGTTTTTACAGACTAAGCCCAGGCTGCAGTCACCGCTTTTTCGACAGCTACCGAGCTTGCACACTCCCGACAAACACAATTGCCCCTGACCGCATGCAAGATCTGTAGAGCAAGCTCCACACGTATTTTTTGTACAGAGTTGGCCTGCGGTACAGTCGGCACGTACAAGGCAGTCTCCGGTTACGCATTTACCTTGGGCACAGATCTTTCCTTGCCCACATTCGGCAGTGACTGTGCACACATCACATCGATTTCGTCTACAAACTTTGCCATCCTTGCACTCGCTTGTTTGACGACAATCTCCTCGTACACAGATCTTGCTTATACAAAGTTGACCTGCTCCACATGACTTGTCATCCTGACAAGCCCCACATGTTCCCCCGATACATACTTGCCCACCAGGGCAATCGCTGCTTTTAAGGCACCCTGTACAAACAAGTTTTTGTGTGTTGCAGACTTGTTTGGAAGAACAGTGAGAATTCTTTCGACATCCTGCCCGACACTTCTGGGCTTCACAGATCTCTCCTGTTCGACAATCACTATCTTGGACACACGGTCCACACTTGTTTTGGTTACAACTCTCCTCTGCTTTGCAATCGGCTGGAGTGCGGCAATTCCCTTTGATGCATTGGCCTTTTTCACATAGCTTTGCCTGACCACATTCAATATCGGCGATGCATATGTCGCACCGGCTATTTCGACAAACTTTTCCGCCCTGACAGTCACCTGTTTGCAAACATGCGACACAGCGATTGTTGGCTGTATCGCACTTTTCATTCTTGCAGTGTTTGTCTGTTCTACACCCTTCTCGACATGCTCCTTCCACGCAGATCTTTCCCGCACACTCTTCGTCTTTGGAGCATGCTTTGCAGCGTCCTTGCTCGCATCGCAACCCACCAGGGCATGGTCGAGCTTTGTCACAGGCTTTGGCTGTGCATCTGTCTTGTTCACAGATCTGCTCACTCTCACAACCCTGGTCATCTCGGCATCCAACACTACATTGAGCCTGTTGGCATATCTTGCCCTTCCCGCAGACTTTATCGTCACGGCACCCTGTGATACAGGCAGCTTGCTGGCATATTTTGTCTTTGCCACACTCCCCGTCTGTTTTGCATCCACGGCATCTACCTTTGTCACAGAATTTCCCATCAGAACAGGGAGCCTTTGCTGTACAAGACTTCTGACAACCACCATCCTCGCAGATCTTATCTGCTCCACACTCCTTGTCCTTTTGGCAAGTGACACAGGAGCCCTCCTTGCAAAGTTGCCCCTTGGCGCAAGGCTTTTGTATGGAACAAACTGGGACAATACAAGCCTGATCTTTACAGATCTGGCCAAGAGCACACTCCTTGTCTTGTTGACAGGTCGCTGCGGGTGGACTGCTCGTACAGGCTCCAACCAATAACAATAAGGCCGATGTCACCGCGATTAGAACATTCCGTCGTTGTCGCATACACATACTCTCCTGTCTCTCTCTGAACAGATTTTTGTTGTCAGATCCCACTCATACATACCAGACATCGTTTCTCTCTGTTATGTCTCCATACATCTTCTCTTCTTCCATGTGACTTCTCTTATCCTGCAACAAATCCGAACGATACTCAAGTACAACTCTTCTCTTATGGATAACAACTCTTATCTTATGTAAACTAATATACCGGTCTTAAAAAATACCAAATCACTAGATTGGGTAAAATTAACGAAAGAGGGAAAAATCCCCATAGGATATTACCCACGTGGTTCGAACCGCCGATCCGCCTTGTGTAACCGATTGAAATCATTAGTACCCTATTTTGAGTTTGGCCCAAAATCATTAAAATCCACCAATAGCTTGCTGGCGAACTCATTGAAATGTTTACTCCATAGGGCGGTTCGAACCACGTGGGATTACCCAATGTTCTCGCAGAAGTGATTCGAGATGTTCAAGTTCTCCAATTGCTACATTTTGTTTGGTTTGTAGTGATACCGTTTGTGCCGGTCTTATCGTGTTAGGGTTGGCCTTGTAGCCATTGTGTGATGGGTTGGAAGACTCGCTGTGGTGCCTCTTTGTGGATCATGGGGTCGGTGTGGCCGAAGGGAGTTTTTTCATCCCCCACCCACAAGACGTCTTTGACAGGGGAGCCACTTGCAGCGATGGCAGCTAAAGAGGTTGGTGGAGGGACGATACCGTCGTTGTTTCCGGTGACACAGAAGAGTGGGTTGGTGACATTTTGCATGCCAGTGGTGATATTGACACCTTCCACGATCAGGTCTTTGGCATTGATCCACTTGGCCATCTGTATGGCGAGGTAGCTATTGGTGTCATCAACGGCAGGCAGGAGGTCTTCAGGCTCATCTCCTGCAATAAAGTGGGGCTGAATATAGGGTTTGATGATTCCGGGAAATTTTTGAAGGAAAGGGAAGGTATGTTTGAGGAGGCTTCGACTTCCTTTGAGTGGAACCATTCCGACCAGTCTTGGTTGTGACATGGCCAGAGCTACAAGAGGGTGACACTCTTCCCATCGAAAGGGGCTGCCTACAGAGACGATCGAACCAATGTGGTTGTCACGATGAAGGACCGTGTGTACATAGGTCATGACACCACCAAGGCTGGCTCCGATGACGTCAATTTGGGCGTGTGTTGTGGATGAATTATAGGTGATGTATTCCAGGATCATCCCGAGGTCAGTGATGGCCAGATCTTTGATTCGAATGCGTAGGTTCTTCCGACGTCCCAGAAAGCGTGAGGCCCCTTGCCCGCGCAGGTTTGCCGTCCAAACTTCCAGGCCGGAGCGGGCCAGCGTTGCGACCCACGATTGCTGTTCATTGGGGAATTTGAATATGATGTTGTTGTTCCCAAGCCCTGGTAACATCAGCACAGGGCGTTTGTTTTCCTGAAAGGTATCTGGACAGACCCTTCGAGTTAACTCTAATTCCCATCCCTCACCGTTGGGAATGAAGATCCTTTGGCGTACAAACTCTTGTGTCATCAGAAAAAAAACTCTTATGTTGTGGGCGTGGAAACCCCCTCCAGAATTTACAGGACGAAGTCCGGATTGGGCGGGGGTCGTTGACTGTTATATTCCCTAGCTGAAGCAATCGACAGACTGTGTCTTGCTATCACGACTATATTGGGGCTGAAAATGAGCAAAGTCAAAATGTAGGTGTTCAGGAACCCAATGTCAGGAGGAGTGTTCATCTGTGGGCAGATGGAGGACAGGAAGCTCATCATCGTCTGGCTCATCGACAGCAATGGATGGTGTTGGTCTTGAGGCTAGAGGTGGAATGTGTTGGGGAAGCGGTGTGTTGGGAGCTTCTTTGAGTTGCCAGGCCGCTTGTTCAATGACGTCTGTTTGTTGGATAAGTTGTTGGTGCTCATCATTTCCGGCAAAAACAGACTCTGCCGTGTGCCGGAGTTCGACCAATTGCAACCGCAACCAGCTTGATGTCTTTCTGGAGGAGTGAGCCTCTGGAGTGCCTGAGCCTTGTGGGATGGGAGT
>JALTMC010000466.1 GCA_027005175.1 Myxococcales bacterium | reverse complement strand
TGATCTCTGCGGGCATTGATGGCACCTACGAACGAATCGAGTCGGATCGTATCAAACAGGGAAGTGCAAATCGGGGTCGTATCGCATTGTTTGCTCAGTATGAGTGGATGCTTCACAAGCCCATTCGCATCAGTGTCGTTCCCGGACTCCGTGTTGGGTATGACACTCAGTATAGTTTCTCCGTCAACCCAAAACTCTCTTTTCGCATTGACCCCGTTAAATCTCTGGCATTTCGAGCCAGCTATGGCTGGGGATTTCGTGCTCCCGACTTCAAAGAACTTTATTTGCAATTTGCTCTTCCCGGTGTTGTGGTCTCAGGCAACCCCCTGCTCCAACCCGAATATGCACGTAGCCTCCAGGTTGGTGTTGAATGGTCTAAGTTACGTTGGTTAATCCTACGTGCTAATTTTTATCGCAACGACCTAAACAACCTCATCAATAAGCAAAACTCGATGGATGGAAGGACTCTACTTGTCACATTCAAAAATGTTGATGCAGCCATTACCCAAGGCTTTGAAAGTCAGGTCGTGCTCTCTTATCAAAAGTACATCCAGTTCTCGGTAGGGTATACTTATTTGTGGAGTGAAGATCTTGCCACCAAAAAACCTCTCTTAGAGCGAGCCGCACACAAAGGTAATGTTCAATTCTTCGGACAAATCCCCAACATCGGTTTGCGTTTGTCAATACGTGGAACCTTGATCGGTCCACGGGATGTTATGAAGACCACAACACAACGCGAGGTTCTTCCTGCCTACCTCCTCCTTCACGCCAGACTCAGCTATCTGTTCTGGAAACGACGAGTTGAGTTGTTTGCCTCTCTCAATAATATCGCAAATGTAGGGATGACTCAGTGGCTTCCTATTCGTCCGAGAACATTCTATGCAGGAGTCCGCTTGCGTAACTGACCTGTACAAACTCAACGATCCTGACCCCAACTTTCACTTACTTATGATTCCTGTGCCAAGCGTAGAGCCTGTTCATAGAGAGAGTTACTGACACGAAAGTCCACTTCGTTAAGTGCATCAAGGATCGGTTTGACTTCTGGAATGAGGCCTTTCTTCTTCGCTCTTAAAAGCAAGCCGATTGTGCCTATCACCTTCAAACCAATCTCTTGTGCAAGACGCCTTACTTTCTTATCATCAAGTGTAACAAACGCATCATCGAGTTCAACAGCAAGAGCTATCGCTTCTGATTCTCCCTCATCAATCAGGCTTCTAAGATCTTTATCATAACGTTATTTTGAACTGGCTTTACGATAAGCCAATCACAAGAATAACCAAGCTCATTCTTGACTGCCAAGGGAATGAACACAGTCTCAAAGCTCTCTGCGAGTATGTCCAAACGATCGATTCGTTCCAGTCCAATAAGGCATGCACTATCACTCACTGCATTCATTGTCATACATTCATCTCTCGTTCCAAATCTTCAGCATCATAATCAGTAACAGTCGCACCATTTTTACCAAGAAGTTCCATAAAAGTACTTTTTGAATACCCTCCTAGTTTTGCAGCTTGTCCAAGTGAAAGCCGCCCCATCTCATAGAGCTTGATAGCCAGCATCAACTTAGCTTCCTCTGCCTGTACCTCTGGAGGTAGCTGTATTTGAAGTTCTCTTACCATAGTACTCTCCTGGTTGTACAACGATTGATTGCAATTTTCGTAATAAGATAGAGACGGGCCAATCACACACGTATCGATAGCGGGCTGAACGACCCGGACGCTACCGCGTCCTCCCCGCCATGGGTCACGCCGTGTACGCCCCGAAAGTACGCGCCAATAGCTCCAGCTTCGTGCTTGTGATTAAGCCGTAATAAACGAGTGCCCAGACATCGCTAAAATGTAGGGTTGTGTTTGTCATGCCACAACTCGACCGGGGCATCTCCACCCTAAAAAATAGGCTTGTCTAAGCACTAGGAGCAGTCATTCAATAACAAATTCATGTGCTGGGTGGAAAGACGGGAGGGCGAGGCTCTCGCCGAGTCAAATGTCAGAGTTATTCGAACAACGATCCTATGTCCAATAATTGAACGGATTACTGATAGATTCTTGCGTATTCTGAGACAAGGGGAGATGTAATTTTATGGTGTGAGGAGAATGTAAGATGAAAAAATGTATGATGTGTGTTGGTTTGTTTGCTTTGGTGGGTGTTCTGATGCCAGGGTGTTATACATCGGTTCCTCCTATTCCTGGCCTTGATGGGAAAACAGGAGGCTTGGCAGGTACGCAGCCACCATCCAAACCTCCTTCTAGAGCTACAACACCGCCGCCATCTCCCAGACCTGCGACAGCACCGCCACCACCTGCAACACCGCCACCACCTGCAACACCGCCACCACCTGCAACACCGCCACCTTCGGGGACGGCTCCTACCTGTGAGCCTATGAGGGCATGTCAAAGTGATGCAGATTGTCCAACCAGCCAGCCACACTGTTCTGTGGGTGCTATACGCAGGTGTTACCCCTGCAAAATGAAAACACATTTTGAGGGTGGTCCAACATCTTGCAAGCCCGCCGCGACCTGGACAAGCTACACAAGCAAGGTTTGCTCCAAGCTTGGCATGGTGGTTGCGCGAAGGGAATTCTGTGGGACTTGTTATACAGGACGCTCCAGGTATGTTGTTGTTGTGTGTAAACCACAAGCATGTAATTGGCCGTAGAGATAGCCGATGTTATCTAAAGTTTTCCATGGTTAGGAGAGGTAGAAATGATTAGAAGAGGTAGAAATGCCCTTCTACAATTAAATTTCTGCCAAAACACCCGTTCACGAAGAACCTTCCCAACCACAATGGAGCGTCTCCGTAAGAGGAGCAGGATACCGGTTTACAGGGTAATGGTTCGTGGTTTTTGGTTCAATATCGGACGAAACTGTACTTCTCTTACCCTGATCCGGTAATCATAGAGTATGGCTTCCAATGAACCTTTGGTAGGGTTTTATGAAATTGTAAGGAAGCCTGCGTTGTGGTGCTTTATGTATCAATAGGGAGGTTTGTATGGTGTTGTCTTTGGGCCAGAAACTGAGCGTGCTGTGCTGTGTTCTTGGTGTGATATGGGGTGTTAGTGGGATCTTGAGTGGCTGCGGCCTCACGGGGGAGACAAAGAAATTCGATTGTCAGGATGTGAATGATTGTGGAAAGAAATCCTTGGGTTGTGTAGATGGGAAGTGTGTAGTGGTGGATGTGGACAAGGATGGTTGGAGCCGTGACAAAGACTGCGATGATCGCAACTGGAGGGTCTACCCCAAGGCTCCCGAGATTTGTGGGAACAACGTTGATGACGATTGTGATAGTAAGATTGATGAAGAGCCTTGTGTATGTCTTGAGGGGAGTGAGCAGGAGTGTGGCTCTGATAAAGGGGTTTGTCGAAAAGGAAAAAGAACTTGTGTGAAGAGCAAGTGGAGTGCATGTCTTGGCGATGTGCCCTCTGAAAAAGAGATCTGTGATGGAAAAGACAACGATTGCAATGGCTCGATTGATGATGGGGTTAAGGGTTGCTGTACTGTTGGAGAAGAGAGGGAGTGTGGTCTCAAAGTGGGTCTATGTAAGCCTGGAAAACAAAAGTGTGAAGGTAAAAATGCATGGAGTCTTTGTGTGGGGCAGAGTGGACCTGTTGATGAAGTTTGTGACGGAAAAGACAACGACTGTGATGGTAAAGTCGACAACATCAAAGGCAAAGAAACAGCGATAAGACAACCTTGTTATGAGGGGTCTAAGGTCTCAAGAAATGTTGGTACTTGCAGCGATGGATTTCAGACTTGCGTTGGAGGGAAGTGGGGAGTTTGTAAGGAGCAAAAACAGCCTGAGCCGGAGCTTTGCGATAACAAAGATAACGACTGTGATGGTTTCGTAGACAACCAGAAGGGTCGCAAGCGTGGCCTGCTTCGAGAGTGTTTTGGTGGGCCTGTGAGTGCGGTGAGGAAAGGGATCTGTCGCAAAGGGGTTCAAGTCTGTGTGCAGGGGCGCTGGGGGGCTTGTTTGAGTGAACAAAAGCCCGGTGTTGAGACTTGTAATGGAAGAGATGACGATTGTGATGGGAAGGTTGATAACCAGCCAAAGTCTGGTAATTCTCTGTCCCAAACTTGCTATCATGGGCTTGCTTCCACTCGAACCCGTGGCACTTGTGCGGACGGGCGACAGGTTTGTGAAAAAGGAAAGTGGGGTTTGTGCAAAGGAGCAGTGTTGCCCACACCGGAGATCTGTGATGGCAAAGATAACGATTGTGACGGTCGCATCGATAATATCACAGGTCGAATTGAGTCGCTGAAAGAGGTCTGCTTCACGGGTCCGTCTTTTGAGAGGAAGCGAGGCGAGTGCCGAGATGGCGTACGCACTTGCAGGCAAGGAAAGTGGTCAACATGTGAGGGGGAGAGGACGTCCAGTCCTGAGATCTGCGACAACAAAGATAACGACTGTGATGGG
>JALTMC010000465.1 GCA_027005175.1 Myxococcales bacterium | reverse complement strand
TGCTGATCAGCACATTGTTGATGGGGGGGACTGTTGTATTTCAACTCAAGAGTATCGATCGACCCACTCATCCCACTGAGAATGTGGTCTTTTGGCTTGTGGGTGCTACCTACTGTCTCACGTTGGTCTACAGCCTCTTGTTCCCGCGCTTTCGCAACCTGTATTTCTTTACATCCTTGCAACTCTCTCTGGATGTCTTGCTTGTCTCTCTGCTGGTTTTGGCTACGGGCGTTCACGAATCCATCTTCTTATTTTTGTATTTGTTAGTTGTCATTGGTGCGGCGGTTTTGCTCTATCGACGGTGGGCTTTTTTGTTTGCATTGGCCAGTCTGACGATGCTCGCCTTGCTGCTTTCCATGACAATGATTGATTTTTTTCGTTCCTGGGCTGTGCTACGCAATGTTGTTGCACTCAAACTTCCAGAGTTCTTTTATATACTCACTGTTTATGGGATGGCCTTCTTTCTGACGGCGTTCCTTTCAAGCCACCTGTCTGAACAACTTCGTCATACAGGGGAGATGCTGAAGAAACAGCGGATTGATTTTGACAATCTAGAGGCTCTTCACCAGGATATCGTTCGCAGTCTTACATCGGGTTTAATTACAGCCGATCTCAAAGGTCATATACAGTTCTTTAATCGCAGTGCCTGCGAGCAGACAGGTCTGTTGTGGCCCTCCCTTTTTGGGCAGAGCTTGGTTGGGATCTTCCCCGAGTTAGATTCTTTTCTACGACGAATGGAAAGTGGAGAGCATAAATTCTATCGATTGGAGATCCCCTTTGAAAGGCCTGATGGTGAGCAACGTTTGTTTGGTTGCTCTCTGTCTCCACTTCACAATCGACACAAGCGTCAAAATGGTGTGTTGTTGTTGTTTCAAGACCTAACGCCTCTCAAAGAGATGGAGGAGAAAGCTCGAAACAGAGAGAAGATGGCAGCTTTGGGAGAGATGGCAGCTGGGCTGGCTCACGAAATTCGCAATCCACTGTCTTCCCTGTCGGGTTCGATTCAGTTGTTGAGGACAGAGTTAGACCTCTCGGAGGAGCACAAAGTGCTCATGAATATCGTGATTCGAGAGACCGATCGACTGAATCGTTTGCTCGGCGATTTCTTGATGTTTGCCCGACCCAAAACACTGGGGAAGGAGAGGCAGTCGTTGGTTTCTGTGTTGCAGGAGGCCCTGCATTTGTTTTCGCAAGACCAACGGTACCAAGCTGTTGAGGTGTGTGTTGATGTTCCGGATGATCTGATGCTAGATGTGGATAAGTTGCTCTTTCATCAGATCATTTGGAATCTTTTGCTCAACGGTGCCCAGTCGATGTTGCCTGAAGGGGGGACTCTCCTTGTGGAGGGGGAAAAGTCGAGTGGTGGAACATGGGTCAAGATCTCTGATTCAGGGGCCGGGGTTCCTGCCTTGCTAAAGGCTCGTATCTTTGAACCTTTTTTCTCAACCCGCGACCATGGGTCTGGACTCGGGCTCGCTGTAGTTCAACGGATCATGGCCGAGCATGGGGGGCGTATCGAGTTAGAGCATGTAGAGCCACATGGTTCTCGGTTCTGCTTATTTTTCCCAAACGCCAACGCGACGTTCAATGCTGAGGAACAACGCCTCTCCTCTCTCTCTATTCCTGAGCTATATCAAATCGGAGGTGAGTTGATGAAGCTTGAGGATGATCAGATGCAGAGTGATCTTTCAAAGTTGTGAGACCCTGTTCTAGAGTCTGTGGGAGAGCCTTTTGCATCACCCAGATTCATTGTTTGTCATATCTGCATATTGCTCTCTTTTTTGTGATGTTTCTGTGCTATCCAGGAGAAGTGCTTTGGGGAAGATACTGATCATTGATGATGAACTTTCATTGCGGGAGTTTCTTCAGATCTTGCTTAGCAAGGACAACCATGAGGTTGAAGTTGCAGTGAATGGCGAAGCTGGGATTGAGTTGTTGAGGCAGCAGGAGTTTGATGTTGTTCTGACGGATCTTCGTATGCCTGGAGCCGTGGATGGGATGGGGGTCTTGCGGTATGTTCGGGAACATCGTCCCTCTGTTCAGATTGTAATGATGACCGCGTTTGCTACCACAGAGACCGCCATTGAGGCGATGAAACTCGGAGCCTATGACTATCTTCAAAAACCCTTCAAAAATGAAGAACTTCAGGCACTGGTCCACAAATGCCTGGAAAAGCGTGCGCTGCTCAAAGAGAATGTACAACTTAAGAGCGAGCTGCAAGAGCGTTATAACTTTGGAAACTTTTTGGGCAAAAGCCCACAGATGGTGTCGTTGTTTGACTTACTTCACAAGGTCGCACAGAGCGAAATTAATGTGCTGATCACAGGGGAGAATGGTACAGGAAAAGAGCTTGTGGCCCGGGCTCTCCATTACAATGGACCCCGTTCAGGTCGGCCTTTTGTTCCTGTTAACTGTGGAGCCATCCCCGAACAGCTTTTGGAAAGTGAACTGTTTGGCCACACCAAAGGTGCTTTCACCGGCGCAGATCGCGATAAGATGGGGCTGTTTCAAGTGGCAGATGGAGGGACACTCTTTCTGGATGAGATTGGAGAGATGCCTTCCCATATCCAGGTGAAATTGCTTCGTGTGTTGCAGGAAAAGAGTATTCGTCCGCTGGGTGGCGCAAAGGAACAGGCCGTCGATGTTCGAATACTCAGCGCAACCAATAAGAATCTGCAAGATGAAGTGAAAGCAGGAAGCTTCCGAGAAGACCTCTTTTTTCGACTCAATGTTCTTACCGTAGAAATACCTGCGTTGCGTGAGCGTCTTGAAGATATCCCACTGTTGGCCCATCACTTCTTAAACCTGTATGGCAAAAACAGCGGGGGGAGCCATGTCCAAGGTATCTCTCGCGATGCGATGGAGCTTCTCGTCAATTATGATTTCCCAGGAAATGTTCGAGAGCTTGAAAATCTGATCGAACGAGGTCTTCTGTTTGAGTCAGAGGATATGCTGCAACCTGAAAGTCTTCCTGCAAATGTTCGTAATCGAAGCACCTCCACCTTGCCCACAGTGGAACTCGAACAACTTGCGTTGCCTCATGAAGGGCTGGAGGTCTTCTTGGAAAAAGTGGAACGGCAATTGCTGGAGTTGGCCTTGGAGCAAGCCAATGGCGTTCGAAAGGAGGCCGCGAAATTGTTGAAAATCTCTTTTCGCTCGTTCCGTTATCGGTTGGCAAAACTGTCGATGTCAGAGTAAATTGCCGTACTACAGAAGAGGAGGGAGAAAAACGTTCTGACAAATGGGTACGTTCTGCTGTACAATACAAGGTTGAGGCGTATTGATTCATACACGAAGGAGGCTAAAATGCCCAATTCCACAAAAGGTTCGGATAAAAACACAGGACAAAGAGGCTTCACACTGGTAGAGCTTTTGGCGGTCATTGTGATTATTGGGATTCTGGCAGCTGTTGCTGTTCCAGCCTACCGACACTATGTGATCCAATCACGTTCCCAGGAAGCCATCACGCTTTTACCTCAGATTCATCTGAAAGAAACAGCCTATTTCATGGAGTTTCAGCAACATCTTACAACGCCCAAAAATCCCGAAGACTCCAAGTATGCCTCAATGTGTAATGGTGGTCAGGGGACCTGGAACAAAACGATGACCAATTGGAACAACATTGGATTCCATCCCCCCAATCCTGGTACCTACTTTCAATATTGGGTCAATGCAGGTGTGGGAACCATTCCCAACAATGAAACAACAACTTGCTATTCCCAGATTAATATCAATCAGCATTATCCCCCAGGCACCGGCAGTAACTGGTTTATTGTTTGCGCGAAAGGCGATCTCCTGAACAGAACTTGCCTCGCCTCCGATCCTGCTATGGTATTCGGAATGTCAAACTCTGATTCGTACAAACGAGTTTTCTACAACCTCAAACGAAAATAATCTCAACTCTTCACTCTGGAAGCTGGGAATAGATGGAAGCTGAGAATAGGTGGAACTGGGCCGACGATGGCCTGGGGGTGTCGGTGCCCGCCTGAGAATGGATGGAACCTGAGAATGGATGGAACCTGAGAATGGATGGAGTCTGAGAGTTCATTTTCGGGAGGTGGGAGGCGAGGATGTCAAGGGGTTGGAGAGCCATACGTGCAGATATTATTGACTGTACTTGGTGGATAATGGATGGGCTCTTGACTCTCTAGAGATGGAGGTAGGTTCAGCATCTGAAACGTTGCACGAGGGAGATAGGGAAACTGCTTACGCCAACGTTTCGCAAACACCTCTTCTTGACAGATGATCTCTTTGGGACGCTTATTTCCACAAAATCGCTTGATTTTCTTTCGAATTTGCAGACGAACTTCATTGTTTTCTGCTCGCCACAACACATTGAGTAAGTGGTCACAGACGGCTGCACCTGCACTTCCATTTCGTCGCATGATTCTCGCTGCAAGAGGAGCATAGTGGGGAGGTGCCCCTTCTTTTGAGGCTGCTTCCATTAAGTATAGCGCTCCTTTCTTTCGCAGACATCGCTTGATCTGATGTAAAAAAGGTATGCGCTTGCTTGGCCTCTCTCGTTTGAGTTGTTCAAAAAATCCAGCGGCACTTGCCAGGAATGGTTGGGGAGCACATTGAGGGTTGCCCAACCATTCAAAAGGATTCTTACTGCATTTTTGCCACTGGAACAATCGAGGAGCTATTGTCAAAAGAGGCTTCTTATTTTTTGGACAGTAGTCACGAAAATCTTGAACCAACTGTCCCATACTGACATGACTTAATGTTAGCTCACTGATATAACTCATTCCCAAAAGGTAGGGAAAATAGTAGTCATTGGGAAACTGTGCTTGGGCTCTCTTTTGGAAAGAAATGCTAGTCAACACATCTCTTCTTGTTGTTTTCTTTCTGTTGTAAATGCTGAGAACAGAGGCCCAGATATAGGCATATCGGAACTTCGGCTCCAGTTTGAGGACCGCATTGGCATAGTGGGAGAGCCATCCAATCGAGCCATGCTGATTACTGAAGTGGGTTCCAACATACAACAACCCTCGGATCCAGATGAGATCTGCCAAAAAGGAATAGTGTCCCAAAGACAAACGCTGTAATACCGGAGGAGAGGGCAAATAATAAAGGTCGTGATACTTTTTTGTCCATCCTGCCCGACGCCACTCTGCATCCTGCTTGAAATAAATGACACCCATCACAAGGATTAAAGCAAGTGCCAGTAGTGCTACTCGGCGGACTATCGGTGTCCACCAGCGAGTCATTCCATCCATCGTTTCTTTTGTTCTCTTCTTTTTGGCTAGGTTGGGCTTCTCAACGGGAAACGTCGGGTTGCATCTTATCGTATCTTATCCAATGTGGAAAGTCTTAAGTGAGGAACTTGAGACTTATACGGGAATCTGACAGCCTGTACAAAAAATGGACATAGCAAAATCTCCTGTATATCCGTGGGGATGAACCCCCATTCTGAGGCTCTCGGGACTACCCCAAGGGGCACTCAAAGCATTTTGCCCTTCAGGGGAAACGAAATGATTGAGCCGACTTCAGTCAGGTTTTTCTTCCTCAGAATGGGGGTTCTAGCCCCATTCTGAACCTGTGTAGACTTGCACACCAAAGGAGGTAATTCATGGTCACGTCCATTTTATTTTCATAATACACATGAACATGAATGAGATACGAAAGGTCGAAACCGCTGGTATCTTCTGTTCTTTAAACGACGAAGCCCCCGTCCTGGGGTAAAGGACGAGGGCTATCTGCCGAAGAGGGTCGCTAGCTATATTCGAGTATGGTCTACTCGAGAGCTTCTGTGATGATCATGTTGGTACGCTCAACTTCACCAGTAGAGGTGTTTACAGTTGCGCGAACGGAGTAGGTGGACTCGGTACCATCACAGTCGAGGTTGGCACGTGCCCAAACAGTGAAGCTTGCAGAAGTCGCTGTGCTGCTGGGAAGGTACTGATAACGGAAGTAGTGGGCTTTGTTGATACCAAACTTCAAGGACTTCCAGGGCTCACTTTCCCAACGACCGGAGTCTTTGGTGTACAGTGGGTTACCTGTAGCGCAGGGAGCTGCACCGGGAACTTGTGCGCCGACACCGGTAGCACCGGTGGGGGACAAGGTGTTGGGGAAGTGCTTTACAATGGGAGTACCATTGGCATCAGCGTGCTCAGCGTCAAACCAAGACACAGCACCATCACCAATAGACTTGACGTTGATGTTTGCTTCAGAAGTCTTGGACTTACGAATGAACTTCAAGAAAGCGGGGATAGCTACAGCGGCGAGAATACCGATAATAGCAACAACGATCATAAGCTCGATAAGTGTAAAACCTTTTTGGCTGCGGAATTTTCTCAGCATGGATTATTCTCCTTCAGGGATTTTGGGATCATTGACGAATTGGGATGATTGAGAACGATATCTCAATTTGCTCCCCTCTTGCCCGCTCTCCTTAGCAGATAGCATGCCACAATTTAAAAAATAGAGGTCCAACGTCTCTTAGAAGCAAATTACTTTGAAATACTCGGTGCTTCACGGAGTATCCGGAGAATAGGGATCTTTGGTCTTGCTTCCCATATCCCAAAAAGTGTCATTTTTGGGCCTGTCCTGGTGACAAAAAATGTCACCACTGACGTTTTTTGTCGATCTCAGGGGCTACCGAAAACCAAACCTGAAAAGTAGGCTTTGCTTGTTTTCCTACAAATCTTTTGCATACTCCAAACAAACACTGTGTAAACCCGATTTAAACGAAAAGGCCCCATCTCTTGTATTAAAGAGATGGGGCTTCGTTTGTTTCTTTGAAAGAGCAGGTTTTTGATTCGATTTTGTGGAAGAAACTCCCGAACTTTGATGTCAGGATAATGGTGTAGTCTTCTCTTTTGGAGCTGTGGTCTTATTCAAGAGGCTCCTTCCGTCTCTTCGTAGGGACGGCCCCATTGTAGTCTTCTCTTTTGGAACTGTGGTCTTATTCAAGAGCCTCTGTGATGATCATGCTTGTGCGCTCTACCTCACCTGTTGTGGTGTTTACTGTTCCACGGACGGAGTAGGTGGACTCGGTTCCATCACAGTCGAGGTTGCCTCGTGCCCAAACTGTGAAACTTGCGCCGGTTGCTGTACCGCTCGGAAAGTACTGATAACGGAAATAGTGGGCTTTGTTGATACCAAACTTGAGAGACTTCCAAGGTTCACTGGTCCAGCCTGAACTACTTTTCGCATATTGTGGAGAGCCATTCGAGCATGGAGCTGTGGATGGATGGACTGCGCCCGTACCAGAAATACCTGTTGGCGAATTTGTGTTGGGGAAGTGCTTTGCCAGGGGAGTTCCATTGGCGTCGGCGTGTTCGTCATCAAACCAGGAGTGGGCTCCGTCACCGATTGCTTTGATACTGATATTTGCCTCTGATGTTTTGGCTTTACGAATGAATTTTAAAAACGCTGGAATCGCGACTGCGGCAAGTATCCCAATAATCGCAACCACGATCATAAGTTCAATTAATGTAAAACCCCTTTGAGCACGTCGCTTGTTTCGCATGGAACTCTCCTGTGAATGTATCAATGAATTGGAAATAGAATTAGAAATATCATCTTGTCGTCATATATGAATGTATGCACTTCTTGTTCCAACATTTGTATCTTCTTCCTTCGGCGGGGGGAATTCTTTGCTTTTAAAGCCTTTTTCTTTGTGAGTCTATGAGCTATCTGGTCTTTACTGTCTATGTTGGGAGCACAAAAGGATAGGGGAGATGACAAGGATTGTCAGTGAAAGAGCCGAGAGAATGACAAAGATTGTCACCACTGACAATTTTTGTCCTCTTTGGTTTGCTAACTTAAACAACAAATCCCACACTTGGATGAAGTGTAGGAGCGAGGTTATTCAGGGAGAGAACTTCTCATGACTCAGGAACTTTCATGGTCATCAGGCACTCACTCTTTTATGTGATTGTGAGGAAGACTCAGCGACTTTTTACTCAAGAATTATTCACGAGCTTCTGTGATGATCAAGTTGGTGCGTTCGACCTCACCTGTTGAGGTGTTTACGGTTCCACGAACGGAGTAGGTGGACTCGGTTCCATCACAGTCGAGGTTGCCTCGTGCCCATAGTCTTCTTTTTCTTCTTGAGGTTCAAGGTTAATTTTCCGAACTA
Source organism: Myxococcales bacterium (assembly GCA_027005175.1). GTDB lineage: Bacteria > Myxococcota_C > UBA6777 > UBA6777 > UBA6777 > M3003. Next base: position 7,609 of record JALTMC010000465.1, on the reverse strand, counting down.
CGGTGGGGCCTAGGGTCGGAGAGGCTTTTCTGGGGTGGCTATGGTCGGTCTGTTGGGAAGGGATAAGAGTTACTTGCACTTGGCGGGTACCACGGAGATTCTGCATCTTCGGCGTTGTCTTCTTCTTCCCAAGTTTGGAGTCGCTCTCGTCGTCGGCGTTTGATCTTTCGATAGCCGACCAAGAGGAGAACGATGGCGATAAACCAGATCAGTCCTTCTTGTGTGAGCAGAGAGAGCCAGCCGTAGCGCAACCGCGATCGACTGAGCCAGGTCTCTTGGAGTGCTTCCCATGATTGATGGCTCTGTTGCTGAAGAGCTTTACGAAATGGGATTCCACGTCTCATCAATGCGAGAAGAGAGGGGATGAGTTTATGGCTTTGTTGTTGTAAGAAAGCAACAAAGTCAAAACTGACAGCATAGGCAACACGTCTTGCTGCGTAGTTGTTTGGGAATCGTTTCTTGATTTGTGAGAGGGTGGGCCAGCGACCGCTTATTTGAGCCGTTGATAGCAGCCACATTCGATCGAGTGTTCCAAAATCGTCGGAGTGAACCATCGCGAGTCCTTCGATAAACCACAGAGGTAAAGGACGATGGGACGCTGCCTGAGCCAACAAAAGGTGGCTTAACTCATGGCGGAAGGTTTGGTGTATTTGTTGGAAACCGTCAATACCACGAAGCCGTATGGTCATAATCCCCTGTCTGGGATAGGCTAGGCCAGCGATATACGATGGTGGATGCCAGGGGAAAGGTTGAATTTTTGCGTAGTCTTTCCCTGCTGAGGCAAAGCGGACACGAAGATGTCCTTGGAATAGGAAGCCGAGACTCTCTCCGATGCTCTTGAGATCATTCTCTGAGCGTTGGATTAATCGTTTGACCCACTTGCTCCAACGGTGGGGATACTGGAAGGTAAAGTGTTTGGTCGTGACTGTCCGAAACGATCCTGATTGGAGTTTGGCCGGGGGGGAGGGGGCTGGATGCACTGAGCCAACCGTATTGGTTGCTCCACTCGAACGCGAGGTTTGTGACCTGGCGGGAAGGGAAACCAAGAGGCTCGCCGTCAGCAGCACAAAACCAAAAGACCAGAGTGCCCATCGTCTTGTTGTCTGTCGTCTATCTTGTTTGTGAGTTCGCATGATGCTCCTGTCTGTGGAACGTTTACTTCCAACATGCAGGGAATCTAATCTTGTCTGACAAAATGCCAAGGATTTTCTTTTTTGACTGTCTCTCTGGCAGCCTTCTTTTTATTGGGGGTGCTCTCTGCGAGCTTTCATCTTGGATGAGGGGCAAATACCAACGGAAAGAAAGGTCAGCTTCTGTTTGATTCAGGGGATTTCCGGGTTCGGACGAGTTCTAAGGAGACGACCTCATGGAAAACGATGTGGGTGCTTCTGTTTGATTCAGGGGATTTCCGGGTTCGGACGAGGCCCAAATATTGCGGTACCTACACGCACACAGGTGGATCCTTCTGCGATTGCCACTTCAAGATCGTGGCTCATTCCCATGGAGAGTTGTGGTAGGGCGACGCCTGTTTTCTCTTGCAAACGATCGCGAAGCTGAGCGAGTTGTTGGAAGTAAACTCTTGCTGCTTCAGGGTCTGCTGTATTTGGCGGTAGAGTCATTAATCCTTCAATGCGTATATGCTCCCATGGGTGTTCCAGAACGGGAATCGCATCATCGACATCCTCCCACCCCGATTTGCTCTCTTCTTTACCAAGATTAAACTGCATCAAGATGGGTTGGGTATGGCCTTCGGGGGTTCGACGCTCCAACTCGTTTGCCACGTTGAGGGAGTCTACAGAGTGGATCAAGGATACATGGCCGGCAATGTATTTGCATTTGTTGCGTTGAAGATGTCCTATAATATGCCACTTCAGACCTTGCTCTTCCAGATCGGAGAGAGCCGTTCGCTTGTTCTGCCACTCCTGTACATAGCTCTCGCCAAATTGCCTTAATCCACAAGCCCAGGCTTCTCTGAGAGCTTCTTCTGGGTGACGCTTGGATACTGCAAGTAGTGTCACATCCGCAGGATCTCGATGGGCCATCTCACAAGCCCGGTGTACTCGATCGCGAACAGACTGTATTCGTTCTGGCAAGGTCTCTAGCTGTTGCATTCCCCAAATCCCTCGATTCTTCCCGATCTCTCTTGGTTCTTCGCTTGGGCCATTTTCGTGAGTGGTTTAAAATAATGTGCCAGCTTTGTGATGTTCTAGGGCTGCGATGATATGGCTGATAGGAAATCCAACCACGTTGAAGTAGCAACCCTCCACTCGCTCTACCAATACGGCTCCTTTTCCTTGAATACCATACGAGCCAGCTTTGTCCATAGGCTCACCACTTCGGATATAGCGAGCGATCAGGTGAGGGGTCAGCTCTCGAAACAAGACTTTGGTGTGGACGGCTTCCTGGTATTGTATTCCACGATTCTTGTGAAGGATAGCGAAGCCTGTAATAACTTCGTGCTGGTGTCCTGAGAGTTGTGTCAGCATTTCCTGGGCGTGTGCTTCCGAGCGGGGTTTTCCCAAAATCTTATCCTTCAACACCACCACTGTGTCGGCCCCAATGACCCATGCATCATCTGCACCCAGTTGGTCGAGGATCATTTGTGCTTTTAACGCGGCGAGACGTTGGGTGTAGGAAGACGGGGTTTCTTGGGCTTCGGGAGGGGGCTCTTCTACATTGGCTGCCTGCACCTCAAACGTCAAATCCAGTTGGTGGAAAAGATTGATTCGACGGGGAGAGGCTGTCGCCAAAATTAAACGCTCAAATGCCATTGTGGAAACTGCCTAGTTGTGGAGTTGCTCTTGCCAGAAGATGACTCGTGATCCCGTGTTGGGGGGAGGCGTTAGGGAGGTTGCTTTCGGTGTTTTGGATGATGCATTGGAAGGCAAGGTCGCGAGCCAGATGATCCCTGTCAGCGTTGCCACAAGTCCGACACCAGCGAGAGGCCATCCCGCTCCAACTAGGGTGTTTCCCATATTGGTTTTGTTTGTGATCTCGACACTTTCTCTCTCCCATGCGTTGAAAAGGTTCGTGAGCTCTTGGTAGCCCTGTGTGGTCGCTTGCTCTCTTTCTGCCGTCGATGTAATGAGCTGGATAAAATCCAGGGGACGGGTTCTTCCCTCTTTGGCAGCGATCTCCTTGAAAGAGTTGAAGATGTTTAATGGCGTGCGAGCGGAGGTTGCTTTTCTTGCGAGGTCCACTGCACCACCGAGTTCTGCATAGCCAATACCGAGCATGATGCCGGAGGCTACCGTAGCTGCTAGTCCTACACCGATGAGTATCCAAGGTGCCACTTTCGATACAGGCTTCCGTCGGGCTTGCTTTACAATGACGAGAGCGGCCACTGTCAGTGACTTGCTACTTCCAGGTTGTAGCTTTATATTGTGATTCTTCTGTGCTTTTCCGGCTTCTTTCGACACAATGCGATAGCTCCCTGGTCGAAGTCGGATCGTTTTGGTTTGGGTGAGCTTCCAGCGTTTGTGATACTGAAACCCCCGGATGGAGGCTTGCGTGACATTCTTGGTTTGTACTACCAGCGTGAGCTGGGCATATCCAACACTTTTTCTTATCTCGGCCAACTTGCCTTGTACCAAACTGCATCCAAACGCTCGTGGACACAGATTTTCTTTGAGGATCTGCTGCAAAGGAGCGAGTGACCTCTCGTGTAGATAAGCCTTCTTCTCTGGGTTCTTCTCTCGCTTTGCAGCCTCTTTGTACGCATAGGAGGCTTTGTCTAGGAAGAGAGCTTTGCGTTTTTTCCTCAGCCTGGAGAGCTTTTTCCCCGTCTTCATCTTCTGAGCGAGGCGAAGGAAGCAAGGAGCGGCCAGATCATAATTCCCTTGCTTGAGTATCTCATCACAGGGATTGGCTTGCACTGGCTGGGGTACTACGAAGCTCCCCACCAGACCAAGAACTGTGAGTCCAAGGAGGCGATAGATTCCAGATCCAGATGTTATAGGCTTCATGATCTCCACCTCAGCGATTCAGACAAGTTTGAGAAGAGGAAATACAGACGCCCTGACAACAAGACTGTTGTTTGCTACAAGCTCGGTTGTTTGTACATGTTTGTGAATGGGGCTGGGACGTTGAGACTGTAACTGTCATTGGGGCAGGGGTTGTCGCAAGACCTTCTCCGGGCCCTTTGGGACGGCACTTTCTGGTTTCTCGTTTATCGCGAAGTCCTGACTCTACCTTTACACACAAGTATCCATTCCAACAGTGTGCATTCGATGTACAGGGAAGATCAGCTGGGGGAGGGACAGGCGTGCAGCCTGTTCCTACAACAAAGGATAAGGCTACCAGTCGGAACCATCCTTGGTAGGAGAGCTTGAAGGAACACCATGTCATTATCATCTTTGTCCGATTCCAAGAGAGGTTGACCGTGTGAACTGTTAAAAAACATGATCGCATGTTTCATCACAAGGTATAGGGTTTGTGAAAAGGAGGACCATCCCATGTAGGGCGCACGATATCATACTTGATGATTCAGAATCAACTCATTCTCACACCTTGAGTGCGGTTCTTCTACGTGAGTTGTCGTTCTACCATAGTTGTTGTGTTGGGTGTAGAGACAAAGCAGACCTTGTCTCTACATCCAACACCACAACTGGTTTGATGGACCGGGTACAATCATTGAGTTGCGAGTCTGGCAAGGTATGCCGACGAGGCATACCTTCGCTATTCCAAGAAGGCATAACAAAGTCAGGCGACGTCAATGGCAACAGCAAACCGGTCAGTGTTCTAAGAAGCGATGTTGTATCCTGTATGCTCTGTGATGTTTGCTTTTTTTCACGAGATCTATCACATTAAGGGCCATATGCGTTGAGGGAACTTGAAGCCCGGAGTCCTTTGCGCTTTTCAAGGAGAATTGCTATTGGGTGAGAGTGATACCATAGAGCCACAGGCAAAGCCTTCTTCTCCGGAGAAGGAGCCTCCTCGGAAAGGGTGGCGTCGGTTGTGGAGATGGGCTTGGAAATCCCTCTTATGGGGATCGATTTGCCTTGTCTCCTTGCCTTTTTTATTCCTTCTTTCTTGGCAAATTCGTCCTGTGCGTCATGTGATTAAAGCGGTTGCTTTGCCCATCGCGGGGAACTTTCTTTATGGAAAGATCGAGATACGTGAGCTAGGTGGGAGCCTTTGGAACAGTATCGAACTCAAAGGGGTTCGGTGGTATCGATGCAAGGGGATTCCGAAGAAACACTGTCCGACAGGGCCATTGATGACAGGTGTGGAGCATCTGCGTATTCGGTATGACCTCTACCACTTTCTCAGCAAGGGAGAGCTGCTGGTTGAAGAAGTATATCTTAAGGATCCTCAAGGGTACCTTGGACTCACAGATCGAGGTAATGTTGATCTTGTAGAGCATCTCGGGTCATCGCCGAAGAAACCGAAGCCGAAGCCGAAGAAAAAATCGGGCGAGACGAACTTTAATCTTCGTGTAAAAGTACTTAAGATCGTGAATCTCAAGGGGTCGTTTCGGCTCAGCCCCACAGCCGTTCCTTATGCAGCAAAGCACCTCAATCTGGAAGGAAGCTATGTCCTGCAGGTGAAGGGTCTGAAGATGCATGCTGATATCAAGCTTCTTGAGATGGAGGCTACACAGCCAAAAGCGATCATGAGAAAGAGCAGTCTCTACTTTTGGATGAAAGGGGATAGGCTTGGTGTGAAGCGGATCCGCTTTGATATCCCCAAAGGGGAATACGATGTCAACTATGCAGGAAAGCCTCTTGCTGTAACGGATCTGTACCTTGAGACCAATTATGAGTTGAATCTCAAAAATTTACATATGCATTCCGATGTTACGCATCTCCGGGTGAATGGGATTAATCCCAATGTTACGATAAAGGACCTTCGCTTTTTCTTTTGGATGAAAGGAAAAAAGCGCTTGGGGGTGGATAAGGTTCATTTTTGTATTGGAAAGGGCCGTCGACTTCGGGCTGATCGCACAGGAAAGGAGAGGTGCGCCGGAGAGAGTTCAGAGATTAAGTTGCGTTCTGCGATACACCTGGTGAAGCCCATGGGCTTGCGTGCCACGATCCATCGGTTGTTTGTACATCCCAACGATCTGAAGAAGATGGTTCCCTCTTTGAATTTGCAGGCACCTGTGGATGGAACGGTTAAGGTCTCTGGAACACTGGCAAAGCTCACCACTCTTTTTAAGGCAAAAGTGGGGAAAGCAAACATTCACTTGTTGGCCAAAAATACGAATTTAACAACACCAAAGGCATACGATATTGACTTGATCCTTAACAACGCAGATCTCAGGGAGCTTTTGGGTCAACCCGATTGGCAGAGTGATATATCGATGAGGCTGCGAGCCAAAGGTCAAGGTTTTTCAAGCCAAACACAAGGTCATATATCGCTTGTGGTTAAGCCCGGGTCTTTTCAACGGTACAAGTTCTCCAAGATCAAGCTGGAAGCATGGGCCAAAGAAGGCATCGCGAGGGTCAAGCGATTTCGGATCAACACACGCCTCGGTCGGCTTTCTGGACATGCTCATGTCAACTATCTTGTTGGTGATTTTGATGCTTTTCTTGCGGGCTCGATTCCTCGCACCAAGCCTCTCGGGCAGCTTGTGGGACAGGAACTTCGTGGAAAGCTGCGGTTTAAAGCTTGGATCAAAGGCAAACATTGGAAGCCGAAAGCCAGAGCACGTTTGTCTTTGTCTCGCTTTCGGTACTTCAACCCAAAATTTCGGGTCTTTCTCTCACGTTCCCGCTATTACAAGCGTTTGGCTCGAAGATCCCAACGTCATATCGCTCAGCTTCAGTCTCAATCGATGAAGCTGAAGAAGCCTCCCGTCTTTCGGGTGGGGTGGCGTTGCCGACGGTTGTATCGGAAGCTCACACGAGTGAGAGGCTGTCGCTCGCATAAGCATAGGAAAAAAAAGCCTACTCCGCGAGCCTCTGCCTCTGTCATGTTGGCTCGATGCGCTCTCTATGATCAGTCTTTGGCGACAAAGTATCGAGGGAAAGGGCAACCGGTTGTTGCTATAGAGAAGATGAGTCTCTCTACGACGTTAAAGGCGTTGGCACCTTTGTCGGCGTCGGTAAAAGTTCAGGCGCGTGGTATTCGTACGGGAGGTCTGCGAATTCGACGGTTGCGGTTGGGGGTGCTTGCGAGTTTAAAGCAGCCCACACAAGAACTCAAAGTTCATCTTCATCGCTTTGGATTGGATATCGGTGCAGGTTTTTTTCGGTTGGAACGGAAATCTCTTGTTCGACTTTTGCGATGGCAAGAGGTTCGGATCAAGCACTTGCGGTTGCGTCGTAAACAACAACGTATTGCGATCGATGGACGCTTTCATTGGAAGCAGTGGTCACAGGATCTTCGAGTGGGGCTCAATCGTCTCGAAATAGGGCCGTTGCAAGAGGCTCTGGGATTTCTTCCAAAGACTCGTCTGGCCGGGCAACTTTCCATGGATCTTAGGGCCCGTGGCTCTTTCTATCGTCCCAGATTCAACATACACGTCCGGTTGCACAAGGGGCGGTATCAGAGATTTCGTCGGCTCTATGCCACTCTTGGAGTGAGGTACCAATGGAATCGTCGAAAGAATCGACAGTTTTCATTTCATATGGAACTGCAAAAACGGAGCCGTCTTGGGATGAGT
>JALTMC010000464.1 GCA_027005175.1 Myxococcales bacterium | reverse complement strand
ATCATAAGGTTACAGGGGGAGGGGTCTTATGACAAACAAGAGGTAGATTCTTGCTGTGATTGAAAGTTGCACCGTGCTATACATCCTACATTCTATCCCCCTCCTCCACCGTTGGTGGGGAGGGGGAAGTTGGAGTCCTATCATAAGGTTACAGGGGGAGGGGTCTTATGACAAACTCATCGGTTCGGTAAGAGCTTTGCACAACGTTTGGCAAAAAGAGGAAAAAATGTCAGATTACCGAGAACGTATTTATGAAAGATATGCATCTGTTTTTAAGAACCGTACGGAACAGTTTGACCAGCAGGAAGCAGAGAGGTGGGGTCGTGCGTACCACACCTATTTCAAGGGATGGTTTCCCGCTGAGAAAGATGCTGCGATCGCCGACTTGGCCTGTGGTCACGGTAATCTACTGCACTTCTTTCAATCTGTGGGTTACCATAATCTCTCCGGTGTAGATATCAGCAAGGATCAAGTCAAAATAGCCAAACAGATCGTGCCCGAAGTACAAGAAAACAACTTGTTGGACTATCTCAACGAACACGCCAACTCCTTTGACCTGTTGACAGGACTTGACATCATTGAGCACCTCAAAAAAGACGAAGTTCTCGACTTTTTGGATGGCTGCTACAAGGCTCTCAAACCTGGTGGGCGGCTACTTTTACAAACCCCTAACGCAACCAGTCCGTTTGCCAATATCATCCGCTATGGAGACTTCACTCACGAAGTCTGTTTTGAAGAAAATGTTTTGGGCCAATTGTTAAAACTGTGTGGATTTTCACAAGTAGAGGCCAGAGAGATGGGACCTGTCTGGGGTGGATATAGTTTTAAATCCTCGATACGCTACATTCTCTGGCGATGTATACGCATGGGCTTTCGCCTCATCAACACCATAGAAACAGGAAGCCCCGGACCACAAGTCTGGACCCGAGTCTTCCTGATCACTGCCATCAAAGAAAAATAGAAGACCTTCAACCAAAACCAAATTGATTGAGCCGACTTCAGTCGGTTTTTTCTTCATCAGAATAGGGATTTACCCATATTATGAACTGAACTGACATCGAATATCCAGGAGAAGTGAAGCTTGCTCTACTTTTTGAGCTGATTGTATACGATCTCAACGATTCGCTCTGCTGCTTTTCCATCCCAAAGGGGCGGGATTTGTGGGTTCTTCAGAGTGCCATTTACAACACGATGATAGGCTTCGAGAATGGCCTGTGTTTGGGTGCCGGTGAGTTGATTGCTCCCAATCTCGCAGGTACTTGGTCGCTCTGTATTCTCTCGAATCGTCAGACAGGGGACCTTCAAAAAGGTTGTCTCTTCCTGAATCCCGCCCGAGTCTGTCAGAACAACTTTTGCCTCTGACATCAGGTGCAAAAACCCCAAATAGTTGAGAGGCTCAGAGAGACGGAGGTTGGTCATTGCCTTGATCCTCTCACCAAAGACATTCGACTCAAGATTCTTACGGGTGCGAGGGTGCATCGGAAAGATCAGAGGTATATCTTGCTGAATCACTTCCAAGGCATCGAGAATTCGAGAGAATGTCTCGGGGTCATCCACATTGGAGGGTCGGTGCAAGGTCAAGAGACCGTAGCCTCCGGGGGTCAGTTGCAGATCCTCCAGAGTAGAGAGAGCTGCCAGCTTGGGTTGTTGTCGAACCAGTGTATCGATCATCACATTACCCACCAGGAAGACTTGGTAGGCAGAGACACCCTCTTTTTCAAGATTGTCTACACCGGACTGCTCTGTACAAAAGAGCAGATCACTGATGGTGTCTGTGATCACACGATTGATCTCTTCGGGCATGTCTCGGTCATGAGAACGCAATCCGGCCTCAACATGGATCACAGGAACATGCAACTTGGTGGCAACCATACTGCAAGCCACCGTACTGTTCACATCGCCTACCACCAACAAAGCATCTGGCTTTTGCTCCAGAACAATAGGCTCAAAGGACGTCATGATCGCTGCTGTTTGAGTGGCATGACTACCCGATCCGACCCCCAAGTGGATATCCGGCTCACGAATCCCCAGGGTCTCGAAAAAGTCTCCACTCATCTTTTTATCGTAATGTTGTCCTGTGTGTACAAGCAGAGGCTCGATATCGGGATATGCACGATAAGCTTCCATAATCGGAGCTATTTTTACAAAGTTTGGACGGGCCCCTACGATATTAATAATTTTCACGACTTTTTCATCCTATGGAGTGCGATCTGTTCCAGCAAAGAGAGATAGGTATCGGCTAGCTTTGTTCGATCAAAATGCTCCTGTATATAACGACGTCCATTGCTTCCCATACGCTTTTGAAGCTCCGGATCATCCGCCAATTGTATGATGGCTTCTGTGAGTTGCTGTACATTTTCAGGCTCGATACAAATACCTGCCTCTGCCCGCTGCAACAGCTCCGCGCTGTTGCCTTCGACACCCAAGATAATAGGACGCTCCATGGATGCAGCTTCAAAGATCTTGGATGGCAACACTGTTTTAAACAAGTCCGTTTTTCGCAAATGGACCAGACAAGCATTGGAGAACGATAGTACATGAGGCATTCGTTCTTTGTCGAGACGCCCTGTAAACACAATGTTGTCTAGTTTTTTCTCCTTCGCCTCTCTCTCCAACTCTTCACGAACAGCACCGTCACCAATGAAAGCCAAAACGATATCATCTCGTCCCTGTTCACGGAGGGATTCCGCACATCCCAACGCAACATGAAGACCACACGCCATCCCGATCGTACCAACATAGCTACAAACAAAGGGCTGTGTGATCCCCAGCGCTTGTTTCAATTCGAGATCGGGAGCGCGTGGCACATACTCCTCTGGATTCACACCATTTGTAATGACCGTGATCTTCTCAACAGGTACTCCTTTTTTTTGGAGTTCCTCTTTGTAGCCATCCCCTACAGTTACGATATGGGAAGCTGCTTTGTACATCCAGTCTTCCATTTGATACAAAGTGTCCAGCAAAAACGAGGAACGCATCGCCCCAACCGCAGCGATGGAATCAGGCCAGAGGTCTCGAATCTCAAGGACAAAAGGAACTCGCTTCCAGAGTTTGGCCAAGACACCAGCCCAACCACAAAAGAATTGAGGTGATGTTGCGATGAGGATATCTGGTTTGCCGAGACCCATGGAAGCCAACACAGAAGTCATCGCATACGATGCATAGTTTGCAATTCGCTTGGTCGTACCTTTGTTGGCAGCGATATAGGTCCATACACGGATCACATCGATGCCATCGACGGTATCACGCTGGTATAGTTTGTTCCGATAGCCATCATAGACAACGCCAGTGGGACAGTTGGGTGCACAAGTAATCACAGTGACCTCATGTCCCAACTCAACCCACCGTTTGCAGTTTTCATAGGTCCGTGTGGCAGGGGCATTGCCCTCGGGAGGAAAATAGTGAGAAAAGAATAAAATACGCATAAAACGACCTACTCAATAAGAAAACTCATGCGAATATGAGTACCTGTAGCCTGAAAGATCAATAGATCGTTGGCTTGTGCACAACCCAATGTTGGACAATACCAACTCTCTTCGGTACCTGGGGGCAAAAGCTCTCCAGGACCTTCAAAGAGGATTTGAATGTCACCCACAGGTGAAGAGAGACTCGCACGATGAGACGTCTGAGATAGGATCGTACACGCGGGATGAAGGTGAAGACGAGACGCCACGCACACAGGCTGTGCCGCTTGAACCGTATCGTGTACTTCCAAACGACCTGTTTGTGACCAACGAAAGCTGCGCTCATGTCGCGCTTGTTTCTTTGGCAACCGCAAGTATCCGTCATGCCACCCTTGCAGCACAAATCCTTCCTCTGTCTCACGCCACGTCACATCATGGGGGCGACCTCGCCTCGCGACACGAAAAGCACCCCAAAACTCGCTCTGATCAAGAGCATCAATGGTGAGAGTGTTGTGCGCTTTTGTCGAGCGGCAGTAGCGACGCCAATCGCTGTTGACATAATCATAGACACCACTATCGACGACCACACGTTGCCCATGCAGCGAGAGTTCAAACGAAAAGATATCACCGTGGGCATGACCGGGAATATAATCTGGACCAGGGGGACCTGCATCACAAATAAGATAGTGACCCTCTCGGGAGCGAGCCCCATAATACCCGGCGTAAGGAAGAGACCATACCCCCTCCTCTCCCAAAGAGGAGGATTCAGGATCTTGTTGTGAGTTCTCCCAAGACTCCCTCCAAGCCAACAACTGCTCTGGCCTGTGATAGATCTCAAATCCGCTGTCATTGAGAAGTGCGATCTGACGATCCGGATGACAGACCTTCAACAACGCCTCCAACATACGAGGCAGATGAGGACTCACCACCCTACGAACTGAGGAATCACCATGCTGCTCCAGCAGCAACAGGGTATAGAGTATCCTTAGATGGTACATGGGAGAGAGTTCAAAATGCAGCCCATCAGGAAGGATCTGTTCCTGTATCTCACGTTCTAGTAAAGAGAGACCTTGCTTGCACCACTGCTGTGCTCGCTCCCCCTCAAAGCTGCTCCCAAGCAAAGCGAGAGCCACCGCATTTTCAAAGAGGTGATTTCCCATCAAGTGATATTCCAGATGAGAACGTAAATGGTCGACCTGCTCACAGAGACTTTGCCAAAGTTGCTCCCGAAAAATGAGAGCTTCCTCCGTGAAATCTCGATATTTATGAAAGAAGACACCACACCAGTTCATCAGTCGCAGAGATGTGGGATAAGGGTCCATTCCTGTGTGAAAAGGATTGGCCTTGGCATAGGAGATCCAATCCTGCACAACAGCAGAGGCATCTTCTACTGAGAGAGACCAAAGCCACTCAAAATAAAACAGATTGTACTGCCAAAGTTTCGATGGTTCCGAGACATCCCACGCAGGAGGCCAACCGATATCATGCGACTCACGCACAAAAGATAGCTGACCCTGACGGATGGCATCGCTCTCGTTGCTCCCTGAAGGAGGGGGCAGCCAGGACTTCTCCCTCGACAACCGACATCCCGGATAAGGCTCTGTGCTGCGTGGGAAAGACGGAAACCGACGTCGTAGAGGCCGCATCCGCATCCAAAGCTGACCACCGATTTGCTCCAGTCGCAAAGGAGAGATCGTATGCCAGTACCGTTGGAGAGAGTGAAACAAACTCACAGCCCTTGTGAAAGAGTCACCACTCTACCTTCATGAGCTGACACCACCGCAGCAAAGCTAGCACGTGTGATATTCACAAGTTGCTCCAGGGGTATCGGTGAGCTTCCACCTTTCTCTAAAGCTTGCACAAAGGCATTGAGTTCGCCCTGATGACCTTTGTCTTGCCGGATCGTACGCAGTTTTTTAAATGACTTGAATCCATACCCCGTTGTCACTCGAAAGTTTTCCATTCGCACAACCTGTTGGTCAAAAAACAACTCCAGGTCTTCTTTGGGATAGCATTTTGTTCAATTGGCAAAGTAATGCACGGTGCCAATGGAGCCATCCGCCATTTGCAGCATGATCGACATCTTGTCTTCCCGCACTTCCACCTGCTCTCCAACCATCATGGCAGAGACCGAAGTGACCGGGCTGTCTGCCAGGAACGAGAGAAGATCGATGAAGTGACAACCTTCGCCAATGATCCGCCCCCCTCCTCGCTCGGGGTCTTGCACCCAATGATCACCGGGGATCGCCCCCGCATTCACAGTCATGTTCATACACAGCGGACCGCTGCGACTCTGAAGAGCCTGCTTAATATGTTGAATGTGCGGACTAAACCGGCGATTAAAACCAACCATCAACAGCTGCTCCGGGGTCTCTTGTGTTTGAGCAAGAACCTCCGCTAGCTCGGACTCATTGAGCGCAAGAGGCTTCTCCACAAACACATGCTTGCCCGCACGCAAAGCTTCGCAAACCTGTTGGGCGTGTACATGATGACCGGTAACGAGAAAGACTGCATTTACACGCTCATCTTTCAGCAACTCCTGATAGCTTGTCAGCGCACGATGAGCCCCTGCTTTTTTGGCAGCGTGTTTCGATGCAAAAGGTTTGCGATCCACAACAGCATCAATACAAGCCGATGTTTTGGCGAGTGCGGGCAGTAGCGTACTTATCGCGAAGTTCCCCGCCCCAACAACTCCAACATTAACCTTGCCATGAGCAGGTGTTGCGCTTGGATTGACAATCTGTTGCTGGCTCAGACTCACTGTCGATGATGCATACTCTAACATCACGCCAAGAGCACTGCTATCCGAACGAATCACATCATAAGCGTCGGTAGCCTGATGAATCGGAAAGCGATGAGATATCAACGAACCCACATTCAGATGGCCGCGCTGCATCGCTTGCAAGATAGCTTCAAAGTTGCGTTGTTCGGTCCATCTCACAAAGCCATAAGGGTAGTCGAGACCGCCTTTTTCATAGGACTCATCGTAACGACCAGGGCCATACGAACAGGAGACCTGGAAGGTAATCTCTTTTTCAAAGAAATCACTGCGTCGAAGATGGAGGCCCACAACTCCCACAAGGATGATCCGCCCCCGCTTGCGACAAGCTTGTGCTGCCTGATGCATAATATCGTCGGTTTGTGCAGAGGCTGTCACCAACACACCATCCACACCATGTCCTTGGGTCCACCCCTCTGCCAATGCAACGGGATCTTCTCCCGCCCCCACATTCGCGGTTTTGGCACCCAGGTCAGCCGCAAGTTGGAGTCGCTCAGCGTTGAGGTCCACAGCCAAAACCTCACAACCGTTGGCCTGTAACAATTGGATCGTCAGTAGGCCAAGCAAACCAACACCAAAAACAATGAACTTTTCGCCAAAGGTTGGAGCTGCAAGTCGAATGCCCTGCAATGCGATACTGCCTAAAGTTGTAAAAGCAGCTTCTTCCGAGCTGACACCTTCGGGAATCTTGGCACACAGATGACGAGGTACCGCGATCAACTCTGCATGATGACCATTGCTTGCCACACGATCACCCGGCTGCAAGTCATGAACCCCCGCCCCAACCTCCAAAACAACACCTGCATTGGAATAACCCAATGGAAGAGGCTGGTCGAGTTTTCGCCGGACGGCGTCTACCGTGGTCAACACACCGTCGGTCTGTAGCTTGGTTAGAACTTGTTTGACCTTGTCGGGCTGAGAGCGTGCCTTTTGGATCAGATTCGCCTTTCCAAACTCCACCAACATACGTTCGGTACCCGCCGAGATTAAGGAAGACTGCGTTTGAACGAGAACACCACCACGAGAGAGTTGAGGCGCAGGCAGGTCTGCGATTTCAAGCAAACCGCTGCTGAGATGTTGGAGCACTTGTTTCATAGAATATTCCTTGTGAGCATAGGCGTGATTTAGGCAGGGTTATCATTCCACCATGGGATGCGTGGAAAAGTATCATAAAATTCGGGCTGGACCGCCAAGATATTGGATTCGCGAAAGGTCTCTAGTTCGGGATGCCATGCGTCATAAAACTCGATCCCTTTGGGAGTCACCTTGCCTAAGCGATAACCAAAAGGTTCCAGCCACAGAAAAGCATCGCGAAGGAAATGACCTGCATAGATCCATCGCATATTGTACTCAAACTGCACCATATCGATAGCACCCGATGCCAACATCTCTTTGGCCCCAAGCAGGACCTCCAGATCATGGCCTTCCGTGTCGATTTTAATAAAATGAATGCGAGGAATGTCTCGTTCCTGACAGAACTCATCAAGAGTTTGGGCCTTAACCTCCTCCACTTCCATGTTTGCACGCACTTCTGCTGAGTCCAAAGGGTGAAAGCTGTTGATGCCAAGATTGTCTCCCAGAGAGAAGAATTCACGCTGCCCGCTTTCGGAAGACAAGGCCATAGCATGTGGCTTCACCCACTCTTGAAGTTCCCACCGCTTTAAATTATCTCGCAAGGTTTGCTGTGTACCCGCACAAGGCTCAAACGCATGAACCGTGATGGACGGCTCAGAAGTGGGAGCCTGCTGCATCAAAGTCTGCGACCATTCGCCGATATTGGCACCGATATCAAAAACACACAGGTCCATCTCGCCTTTGTGTTGTTGCCACCATCGCGACTGAACGAGTAACTCTCCGTTGGTACGGGGATCATTGAGTACATCGAGCCTTGCCTCGTTGCTCAGAAAACGCCCCAGCCGAACTAAATTCTTCCGACCCAGAACGATCCACAAGAACCGAAGCAACACGGCCTTAGCAACTTTTTGCAGCATGACATATCCTATCGAGTGAGAAGTCATTTCAACGTGAGATGCTCGCTCTTCAGAACCAACAATATATATACAGGATGAGCAAAGACGACAAACCGAATCTGTGAGCAAGACCCACCGTTCTATACAGGAAAATAGGTTGGGTGTCACACTCCCAAACACACCTTTTAAAAAGAAACCAGTCAACCTGACGCCTTTTGGCTCAGAAGCGAAAGACTTTTCTCATTCGAAGCCGAAAGGTTTTTCCCATTTGAAGCTGAGGTGGTGCCCTTTCTATCTTATTGAATACCATGTTGTTCCAGCCAATGGCCCAGCACAACAAGGATCCACAGGCGTGCCCAGGAGAGCGTGGCTCTTCCCTGCAAGAAGTCTCTCCAATAGGTCTGAATCGTATCGCCGTCAAATTCATTTCGCTCTGCCAGATGTTGCAAGCGGTGTTCACAAAAGCTCTTGAGTTCGTGCTTCATCCAGTGTTCAAACGGTAAGGTAAATCCCATCTTGCGACGGTGTGTAATCTCTCTCGGAAGAAGATCTCCGAGAGAGTCCACCAACAAGGACTTGGGGGTGTTAAAATGTTTGAGATGATCAGGCATACTTAAAACCAGCTCAACCAGCTTGTGGTCGAGGAAGGGTACCCGAACTTCCAAGGAATGAGCCATACTCATCTGATCGGTGTCGCGAAGCAATACATTTTGCATATAAGTATGATATTCAGCCATCGAGATCTGACTCACCAACGGAAGTGATGTGATGGGTGTGGTTTCTTGCAGCCCAAGCAGGATCTCTTCAACACGATTCGAGGACAGCTCTCGACCTTGGAGCAGCTTCTGGATCTGAGACTCCAGAAAGGCCTGACGTGCCAGAGGATACGCAGCCATGGGTGTAACCTTCTGACGACGGAGAATCGCCGCGATCTTTTCGGTAGAGACGCTGGGTCGAAGGGCGGTCATCAGACGTCCAGCCATCCCACGAACCATGCGAGGAAGCATGTTCATCCACGCAAGTTTTTTGAGGCGAACCATTTGTGGAAAGATCGAATAACCCGCAAACAGCTCGTCCCCTCCCAAGCCTGAGAGAGCCATGGTAATTCCAGCATCATGGGTAGCTTTCGACACCACATACGTGTTGGGTCCATCCCCGCTTGGATGGTCCATTTGCTCCAACGCCTCCGGAAGAAGCTCTACAAAAGACTGCAACGAGAGATGGATCTCATGATGGTCTGTACCAAACTTCTTGGCGATGATCTCTGCATACGGAGCCTCATTAAAATCATCCTCAGCAAAGATCACCGTAAATGTGCTCACTTTGTTTGTAATCTGGCTCATCAAGGCAACAATAGCACTTGAGTCAATCCCACCCGAGAGAAACGCTCCAAACGGAACATCAGCGACCAATCGACGCTCTACGGCAGAGAGTAACTCTTCCAGCACTCTCTTTCTGGCCGTCTCCAGAGAAAAATCCATCGCCTCTGTTTGAGGAGACCACGACCAGTAATTTGAGATCGTTGTGATATCTCCTTTTTGTCGCAGTATACTGGCAGGAGGTAGCATGGAGATACCTTCCACCATCGAATGCGGGCAATGCACACACTGGTAACGCAGATAATCAACAAGGCCTGTGGTGTTGAGTCGTCGAGGAACGAGACCTGTAGAGAGAATCGCACGCACTTCGGATGAAAAGATAAAATGCTTTTCGTCCTGATAATAGTACAAAGGCTTGATACCTAACCTATCACGGACCAAATGAAGTTCACACTCTTCACGGTCCCAGATCGCAAAGGCGTACATGCCATTGAGATGCGCAACACAGGCAGGTCCCCACGTCTGCCAGGCCGCCAAAAGAACCTCGGTATCTGTCGATGAACGAAATGGGTAATCCAGCTTGTCGCGCAGTTCCTGGAAGTTGTAGATCTCACCATTGTAGACGAGCGCATACCGTCCATTGTGAGACAGCATCGGCTGGTGACCAGCCTCCGACAGATCGATAATGGAAAGTCGTCGATGCCCCAGCGCAACTTGGCCTTCGATAAAAAGGCCACCATCGTTTGGACCACGATGCACCAGATTCTGATTCATCCCCTCCATCTGAGTACGATATGCCTCTGCCGGCTCATGCAACGAAATGAGACCATTAATTCCACACATACAACTTCCTTTCGACCTTCAACCGAATTCAGACACCGTATCCACGACGATACAACGAGAAAGGCTACCTTGAAAGACCGTAAGAGATATAGTAACAAGCAAGCCGCGACACAACTTCACCATGTATGCAGCAGAAAATACTCAACCACATATGCCTATAAAAAAACAACAGAAAACCTCCACCCCCAAAAGTTCATTTTCTCTTCAAGGGTTTCTTGGAGATGGAGCCTGGGTTGTTGCCAACCAAGTCTTGTCAGCGTTGGCGGCGATCATTGGGGTGCGGCTACTCACAGAGCTGTTACCACCCCAAATATACGGTCAGATACTCCTGCTTCTCGGCCTTGTTGGCCTGGGTCAGTTGTTATCCTGCTCTCCCTTGCTCCAAGCAGTTTTTCGGTTCTACCCCGAGGTCAGCCAAGATACAGGATTAACTCGCTTGCGTGGCCTGGCTGGTAGGATGCTCTTTTACCCCACGCTGGGCATGATGCTCGTGTTACTGGTCGGTGGCCTCTTTTATCACAAAGAATCCTACACTTCCTTTGTGCTGCTCGCTATCATCTTCCCTGTTGAGATCGTCCAGTCTTTCGAACAAAACTTACTCAGCGCAGCTCGACGACAACGTGCTGTGGCGATCTGGCAAATCGCATTGGCCTGGGGAAAACCTCTCCTGGCGATCGCCATGATATGGACATACGAACCGAGTACATCTTCTGTACTGCTTGGCTACCTCATTGCCAGCGTTGCGATCTTACTCTTGCTCTACGTACTCCCCTTTTCGTTTGAGGGAAAACATACAAACCAAGTCAAGAGTCCCCTTGGCCCTGTTCCCCGTGTGCAAGAGTTTTCTCAGCATCTGCAAAAACAGATGATGGCCTATGCAATGCCTCTGATCCCATTGGGAATTGTAGGTTGGGTTCACGCTTTAGGCGATCGCTACCTGCTCGGTGGCTTGGTTGGCCTCAAACAAGCGGGCATGTATATCGCTGCATACGGTTTAATTCAAAAACCCTATATGATGTCGGAAGGAGTCTTCCAACAGACCCTCTTGCCCGCCTACAACCAAGCGATCTCACAAGCCAACCGGAAACAAGAGAGACGTATCTTTCGAATGTGGCTGTTTTTACTCACAGCCACCGTTACATTGGGTTGTTTTTGTGTCTATTTTTTGCGCGAATGGGTTGTGCGGCTCTGTCTGGCAGAGGCATACTGGTCCACCACACGTCTTATGCCCTGGCTGGCCCTTGGGTTCGCCTTTCTCTCCATTGCACATGTCTTTGAGTGGCGCCTCTACAGCCTAAAACGCACTCGTCTCGTTCTTTTGGGACAGACCATCGCAGCCATAAGCTCCATCGCTATCGCTGTTCCCCTGATCCAAACATGGACTCTGATGGGTGCCGCTATCGCATGCCCTCTCTACTACGCCGTGTATTTGATCATTATGGTTATCTTGAGTCAACAAGCGATCCAACACCACCACAACTCCTTTGAAGACAAAACACCATGCGTATCTTAATCGATGCCTCCACAGCGAACATGGGAGGAGCCTTAAATTACATCACGCAGCTCCTTCAAGAAATACAACTCACAGCAAAAGGACATCAGTGCTTTGTGTTGTTACCTCCACAAACATCGGAGTCTCTGCACACAAGCATGGGCTGGTATCGTGGCCCCCTTCAAGAAGATGGACCTTCGATCCAGCTGCTGGATTACACTCCACGTGGCAAAGGCCCCCTCAAATACCTCTATGATCACCTGTATCTGATTCCCAAACTCGCCAAACAGTGCCGGGCCGATATCCTATTCTCCAGTACAGGGTTTGGGACGTGGTGGAGTCCCTGTCCCGAACTTCTATTAATACGCAATGCCGCCTACTTTTGCCCTCTCTACCAAGAGCACGGCTCCAAACAAGGTCGAGCGTTCTGGTCACTCTTACCACGTCGCTGGCTGAGCCTATTCTCCATTCGAATGGCGGACTTTATCCTGTTTCCCTCGGATGCGATCCGAAAGGAAGTCGCCTGCTATATCCCTCTCCACAACAAGCGTACGGATGTTTTGCATTATGGATTTGCCCACAAATCCTTTCGCGAAGAGACATCGCCTCCTCCCATCCTAGAGCAGATCAAAACATGGAAATCCGAAGGTTACAAGATCCTTCTTCATGTCTCATCGTATGCCATACACAAGAACATGGAGGTTGTGTTGGAGGCACTCCCAGAGCTGTGTCGTATGGGCATCAAATTTAAGTGGGTCACAACGTTGTCACGAGAAAAGACAGGCCACAAAGCTCTGTATGATACGTTCTTTCAACGCGCCCAACAGCTTGGTCTCTCTGAGCATCTCGAAACCAGTGGACATATACATCACAAGCAACTCCATGCTCTCTACCAAAGCGCAGACGTCTTTGTCTTTCCATCATTTACAGAGTCTTTTGGACAACCCCTTGTAGAAGCCATGGCGTCGGGCCTTCCAGTGGTTGCCTCTGATCGCCCTGTGCACAGAGAGTTGGGGGAAGATGCATTTCTTTACTTTGAAACCTTTGATCCGGCAAGTTGTGCTAGTATGCTCGCGCAAGTTCTTCAAGACTCGGAGCTGGCCAACGATCTGGGGCAACGTTCTCTCCAACGCTCCAAACAATTCTCCTGGCAAAAGTATACCCGAGAAATTCTGAAGAAGTTACAAGATGTTGCCAACACCCTCCCCACTTCTTGAAATCGACAATTGGGCCACTTAAAGATTTTATAACCGCTCACTGTGATATTTGTGTGTTTATTCGTAACTGTGAGTGAAAGAGAGAGGAAAACTGGATAAACGATGAGCGTTGATGTCACAGTCATTATTTTGACCAAGGATGAAGAGTCGAACTTGCCCTATGCATTGGAAAATGTGGTGGGTTGGGCGCGTGAGGTCTTCGTACTCGATTCGGGTTCCACCGATCGAACATGCGAAATCGCAGAATCCATGGGGGCTCGTGTGTTTTACAACCGCTTCGAAAACTATGCCAAGCAGCGCAATCATGCGTTGCAGGAGCTACCCATTCAAACGGGTTGGGTCTTCTTTCTCGATGCGGACGAATACCTCACGGAGGAGTTGAAGCAGGAGATCCTGGAAACCCTGCCTCATACCACCCACAATGGCTTCAACCTCAAGCGACGGTTTTACTTCATGGGTCGCTGGATTCGCCACGGTGGCTACTATCCTGTTGAGATTCTAAGATTGTTTCGTTCAGGTATGGGAGAGGTCAAGCGCGAGATCAACGAACACGTTGAAGTGGAAGGTCAGGTTGGCGATCTCAAAAATGACTTTGTCGACCACAATCGCAAAGGTCTCTTTGCCTGGATCGAGAAACACAATCGATACTCTGAAATGGAGGCGACACACCTCCTGGAGCTTGAACAAGACGACGCTCAACCAAGTCATCAACTCCATGCTCGTTTGTTTGGTTCCCAGGCCGAAACCAAGCAATGGATTCGACAAAACATCTGGAACCCGATGCTACCCCCTCTTGTTCGACCCTTTATGTACTACTTTTATCGGTATATCACCAGAGCAGGATTTCTCGATGGTCGAGAAGGCTTCATCTACCACTTTCTACAAGGACTTTGGTTTCCCTTTTTGATCGACGCCAAGTATATCCAGAAAAAACGGTCTCAACAAGAGATGAACAAGAACGAACAAGAACAAGAACGAACACAGCCAAGATTCAAGAGAAGAAACCTCCCTTGAGCAGGAAAAGAGCCCAACGATGTTTTACTTTGCTGTTTTTGCAAGCGGTCTCCTACTGACAGTTCTGTTTGTGTATCCTGTCAAACGACTGGCTTATGCCTGGGGTGCTGTGGCAGCTCCGGGAGGACGCTCTATCCATTCCTCCCTGATGCCCCTTATGGGTGGGCTTGCCATCTACCTCGCCTGTGTTTTCATCGGACTGCTCCTCCTGGGCTGGAACCATTGGGAGGTTTCTTCCCTACACATCTCATGGGCCAAACTCATGGGCCTGTTTTTGGGGGCGACGTTTCTACTGTTTGTCGGTATCATCGATGATATAAAGGCCCTTCGTGTGCGCTGGAAACTCTTGGGACAACTCATCGCGATCGCGATCCCTGTTCTTTTTGGATATACGATCGAGGCGATCCAGCTCCCCTTTCTAGGAAGTATCCAGTTGGGAAGCCTTGGCCCTGTACTCTTTGCTCTCTGGGTTCTCGGCATTACCAATGCTGTCAATCTCACAGACGGTCTCGATGGTTTGGCCTCTGTGGTTTGCTTTTTTGCAGCCATCGGCAATGGCATTATTGCGCTGACCATGGGCAATGTCTTTATCGCCTTTTTCTCCTTTATGCTGGCGGGTTGCCTGCTTGGTTTCTTATTTCACAACTTCCCACCTGCTCGTATCTTTCTCGGAGATACAGGCAGTATGCTGCTCGGATTCCTGCTCGCCGTTGCAGTGATTGAAAGTAATACACAAAAACGAACCACCACCCTCCTCATACTTGCCCCTCTCTTGCTATTGGGCTTCTCCCTGCTCGATGTCGTACTCTCGATCTTCCGAAGATTTCTTCGCGGAAAGCCGATATTTTCTTCCGATCTCGGGCATATTCACCATCGACTGATGATTCGCTTTCGCAACCCACGACGGGTCTTACTTGTCGTGGCCTGCTTCTCCATATTTATGGTGGTTGTCTCTCTGATCACACATTTCGGAAAATTCATCCCACCTCTTATCTTTGCCTTTCTTCTCTTTGCAACAGGCTTGATCACAGTCTTGTTTGTACGCCTGCTGGGCTATTTTCGTGCGGATCGAATACGCTATGCCTTAGAGAACAGAGAGGAAGTTAAGTTTTTTTCCGCTCTGCTCTCTTACTTGCGCGACTCCTTGCCCAAGGTAAAGACACAACAAAGCCTCATTCAAGAATTAGACTGGGTTTGCCAAGCGATGAAGCCCCACAGTGTGCGCGTCATAGACAGCCACCAGGAAGTGATTTACTGCTATACGAATCCAGTCGAAAAGCAAGAATCGGCCAACAGTTACAAGGAAAAACTCAAAGGAGACAACCTGACTCTTGAGTGGAGTCATGCCACCATGAGTGAGCAACCGTCAACCTGCGATATACGCTTGATGTGGCGTGATCTCTTTGGTTTATTCGCCCAACATTGGCATCGATTTATTCTTGGGAGGGAGAAAAGTGCCACACTTCAACACTCCTCACAAGATGAAATGGATGATATATTTCAAACAAAAGCTCCTGAAACCCCTCAAGCACCCTTGCCCCACGGCTTATCATCTGGTACCCAAGTCCTCGATTCTTAACTTCCAACGTTTGGCTCTCTGATGAAAATAGTCTATACAGGCGCTCTTTATACTCCTTATTTAAGCACATCTCTTATG
>JALTMC010000463.1 GCA_027005175.1 Myxococcales bacterium | reverse complement strand
ATTTGGAACACTGAATCTCTGTAAATTTTATCTTAAGGGCAAGTCGCAAGTAGCAAGTTCTCACAGATTTGCCCCCCTTTTTGGGATCGCACCCCTTTCTTCTTATTGACATTCCGAGCAAAAACCTGTTTGTTGTGGATGGAATAAGCACTTCATCTTACAAGAACTATCTTGTGCGAAGTCCACATGAACAGTGCATCGAGAGGAATGCTCCAGTCCATGGATGAGGTGCAGCTCTCTTGCAGTGTCATGTGTTTGAATCACTTAGACTTTGTACGATATCGCAACCATGAGAGAGTTGATGACCTCTGAACAAGAACGTGAATCCTCCCAATCTTTTGATAGGCTCTTTGACCCGATGCGTGGGGACTTGATTCTGCGCTTTTTGACTCGTGGAGGTCGAGTGAGCCCCTTGCGACTGAGTTTTCTTTATGTGGTGGTCAATGTCTTGTTGGCTCTGCTCTTGTCCTCACTGGAAGGAAACTTTTGGGTTGACTCCACCAAGAAACTTACCCTGCTCGAAGATTATTGCGTGGTGACCGGGTTGTTGAATGGTTGTGTGGTCTAGGTTTGATTGAGGATATCAGCCATGTAGAGTTGTTGAATGGTGGGGTGTTGGGGTTGCAAGATCTCTTGGATGTTCCAGAAGTGTCTTCCTGTGGGGGCTTTTTCGTTGAGGTTGATATAGGATCCTATTGGGACATTGGGAGATTGAAGTACCTTTACGAAGGGGCGATCTCGGTGTTGGTGGTCTTCGGGTTGTCGGCAGACATATCCGATGCTGCCTTCATGAAGTCGAACCAGGGAGCCGAGAGGAAGGGGGCCAAGCCAATTAACAAACTGACGGGATAACATGGGACTGACAAACTGTTCGGGCATTCGGGCGATTTCTGCGAGAGCTTCCGTGGGTGTTAGAGCTTGTTGTTTGTGAGGTTGTGGGGAGCACATATTGTCGAACATATCGGCGATAGCGATAAGTTGAGGGGCGAGGCTCGACAATCCCTGTCCGTAGGCTGGGTATCCTCCTTCACGAGCACCGAGGTGATGACCAAAGGTTGTGTTGATTGTCCGCAAGATCGTACTGTCGATAAATGACGTGTGTAAGATCATTGGAATGGCCAACTCCGGATGTTGCTCCAACTTTTGTCGCTCTGTTGGGTTGGTGGGTGGGTGTTCTAGCAGGTGCTGAGGTAGAGCGAGCAAGCCCGTATCGTACAGGAGTGCTGCGATTCCAAGATCTCTGCGGAGGGTGCGTTGCAATCCCAGATGATGTCCAAAACCAATGGAAAGAATGGCAACGTTAACGGGGTGGCTGTATCGGTAATCCACGCTGTCTTTGAGATGTGTGAGGAGCTGCAATAAGTCGAGATGATCTTCGTATCTTGGGTTATCAAACAAGTCTATGAGCGATTGTACAACACGTTTGGCAGACTTGAGTTTGATGGGTCTATCTTGTTGGGCTTGTGATTGTAACTGTTGGACCACTTGAACAGCTTGGAAGTAGGTCTGTCGAATCGTTTCGTTGGCTCCCAAGCGACCCGTTTCCCAGTTTTGTTGGTCACAGTATTTTTCGAGAGTGATCCAATCAAAGTTTCGTCGCCAGAGCTGTGTTTGGAGCATGGAGAATGGATTTTCTGTCTTCTCAGGAGTGATGGCCACCACACGCTCAACAAACTGTAGGAGTTGTTGAGGGTCGGGAACTCCTGAGATCCAAAACCCACCAATTTGAAGGGCTTTGAGGGTGTTGCCTAATTTGTTACAGACGTCTTGAAAGCGCCGTGCAAGTTTGGACCAGCGTTCATTGATGAGAAAGTCGGTGCCTGTGAATTCAACATGAATTTCATATTCGTGTTCGAAGATCTCTCGGATGGCGTCGTGAAAGCGATAGAGGTTGTGTTGAACAGCTTCGTTGTCTTGTGAGTGAAAGGTTAGGGTGCGCATCAAGGTATAAAAATGCAACAGCAGTTCTTGACTGAGTTCGATAAGACGTTTTTGAACCTCCAGATCCAGCAGTCGAGCATCGCGATCATCCTCCAGATCGTAGTACTGGTGGTGAGGAGAGTAGTGATTTTGTTTATCGGGGGTGGAGGGCTGCTGGATTGAGGCCGAGGTCATTGGACTCTCCTTGGAGATTCATTCGCGGAAAACGGTTCAACAACGATAAGGTTGACGACAGCCCGTTTCAGGTACACCTGAGGATGTGAAGCCACCGTTCGACACAATGTGCGAAAAAGGGTCCAACAACGATAGTGGTGACGACAGGGGACCGAGGTCATGGGCTCCTCCTTGGAGGTTTCTTTCAAGTGAGCAGGTTGTTATCTCAGCTTTTGAGTGACAAACTCACAGGCTTTGCGAATGGGTTCGGAGCCGTCATTGTACAGCTTTTCAATCGCCGCGATTGCGCGGGGGGTACCGTTGTTTTGAAGGAGCTGTACAACAGAGCGAACCAGGGATGGGTCTTTGCGACCGGCGAGCCAGCCTGAGTATTGTTTGAATACAGATTGCAGCATGAATTCGATACATTCAGGAAAGCGTTGTCCCATGCGTATTGTCATCTCGAACAGGCTGTTTTGATCTTCAGGAGACCACTGGTCGTGGTCCCTATTTTTGTAGAGATCGCGCAGCAGGGCCACACCACGTTGTCCAAGTTGTGGGAGTCCTTGAATAGCTGTGCGTCGAACATCGGCGTTGTTGTCTGTAAGATTCTTCTTTAATAAGCCTACGAGCTGTGGTTGTGCATTCTGTGCTGTTCCAAACTGGAGCAAAGCACGCGTCGCCTCTGCTCTTACATCTGGGTCGTCATGTTTGGCAGCGCGTTGGAGTAAAGGACGTATAGAGATGTGACCGATGCTGCCTAGGATGACGCATGTATTGCGTACAATGATTGGGTTTGAGCTTGTCACACCGCTTATGAGTTGTTTGGGACTACCTTTGTACTTTTCCGCCAGGCTGCGACACAAGAGCTGTCGTGTAGCATACGAGTTGGCCCATGTGAAAGCTTTGAGTAGTGTGTCGGGGTTGGGTGGAGTTAACCACTGGATGTATTGAAAGACCTCGTGTTGGATGGTCTCATTGTGGGGGCTTTGATCCATGTACGTGACCAGTTTTTGGATCACATGCTCACTATGAGATTCGCGTAAGATCTCTTGTAATATCCGATGCCACTCCTGGGCTTGGGCTGTATTCCTTTGGGAAAAGAGCTTGGACAGGCGCGATGTGTAATTTAAGCACATCCCAAGGTGCTCAAGCTCGCCAACAGAGAGTAGAATGGGTTGGAGTTGACTGAGAACACGAACCAAGCGATCCATTTGTAGGACTTCTTCCCCATACTCCAAAACTCTGGCTATAATTTCCAAGAAGCGCTGCATCAGACCGCGTTCCTCTTCTTGGACAAGCTGCTGCAAAAGTTGCTTCTCTTCCTCAGAAGGGGCCAACCTTGTTTGTGCCAGCCCACCCATGATCTGAACGGCTTGCTCTGAGCCTTTTATCGAAGAATCGAGGTGTCCTCTTGGGGATTTTTGCGCCAGGTTGTCGTGCAGGGCTTGAAGGTCGGGCAAGAACATTTCTGTGAGGTCTTCCACCAGAAAATAGCGAATGAAAACAAACTGCTGCTCCCAAAGAAGCGTGATCGTATCCTCCGTAATGGAGCGGCGTGTTGAGCTGCGATGCAATACCATGAAAAATCGCAGATACTCGTCTTCGGTTAAGCCTGAGTCAATGATTAATTTTCGAATTCCGTCAGAGAATAACAAGTAGACAAAGTTATTTGTGAGGCTGTTGTCCTCAAAGATCATCTGTCCACAATAACGGATCTGAAAGCGATCGAGTCGCAGCTCCAGCATCTCGCGAAATTGAAAGAATCTCTGCAACTGTTGAAATAGCTGTTGGGAAAACTGTTGTACGATGGGATGGTTGAAGGGGTAAAATTCAAATGCTTGATAAGCCCGGTGCAACAAGTGAACGAGCTGTTTGACTTGTGTGATTTCCTCACGAGAAGGGGCGACATTCATCGACAAGCGAGCGTGTGGGTGGGAGCTTTGCTCTTGCCTTTTGGTTGGCAACATTCGTTGAACAGGCAAATGTGCTGGTGCTACGGGTTGGTGTGGAAAGCCGTACCTCTTTTCTGTCTCATGACCTGGATGGAATGGCTCCGAAGGCTGGGACCATTGGTTCTGTAAAGGAGGCATCGAAGGTAAAGGGGAGACGGTTGAGGTCGAGTGCGTTGGAGATGGCAAGGGGGGCATACTGGTAGACGAGCGCATAGCCTGAGGTTGCAGTGTTCTCATGCTGCCAGAAGAATGCATGGTCTGGGGTTGCAGTGTTCTCATGCTGCCAGAAGAATGCATGGTCTGAGGTTGCAGTGTTCTCATGCTGCCAGAAGAATGCATGGTCTGAGGTTGTTGTGTTTGTATATGA